>VEQC01000234.1 GCA_018883455.1 Limnohabitans sp.
GATGACCGCCACATCGCGCCCATCCGTGCCCGCGGCCGCTTGCAGCGCAGCGCCCGCTTCGGCGCGCCAGAGCACGCGCAGGCTCTCGGTGTCCAGGAGCAGCACGCGCCCCCCGCTGTCGGCCAGGGCCAGGCGTTGTTGGCGCGCCGTGAGGCCCAGACTGAATTGAACCGCGCCGAGCTCGATGGGCAGCGCGCGAACGGTCAGCTCCTGGCGCACGGTGACGGCAGGGATTTCCGCCGGCGTAGGCCGTGAAACGGGCGCGGTGCAGCCAACCATGGCGCCCAGGCTCACAAGCGTGAGTCCCCAGGCCCAGCGGCGCGCGGTGGGAATCATTTGCGCACCTCGGCTTCGTTGGCCTCGGGATCGGCCCCGAGCGCAGCCAATTTCACCGCCACCAAGCGGCGGTATTCCGCTTGGGGGTCGAGGCCGCGCCAAGCCTTGAGGTATTGCTGCTTGGCCGCATCGGCTTGGCCTTGGAGCATCTCCAAATCGCCCAAGCGATCGGCCAGCAGCGGCGCGAAAGCTTCGGGTGAAGTGGCCGTGAGCACTTTGCGCGCCTCATCGAGGGATTTCTCTTGAATCAACTGTCCGGCCAAACGCAACCGCGCCAAGGCTTGGTAGGCGGGATCCTGACCGTTATCGATGACCCACTGCCAGTGCTGGCGGGCGCGCTCGGGCTGGCCGCCCTCCAGAAAGAGCCGGGCCGACAACAACGCGGCTTGCTGGGCCTGGGTCGTGCGACCGAATTGCTTTTCAATGTCCGATACCGAACGCTCAAGCAAATTGAGATCATTGCTGGCGGCCGCGCGCTCGACCACGTCATACAAGGCGGCGGCCTGCACGGCTTGACGCTGCTGCCAATAATCCCATCCCTTCCAGCCGGCATAGGCCAGCATCAGGGCCGTCACGGTCCAGGTGATCCAATCCCCATAGCGCTGCCAGAAGTGCTTGAGTTCATCGATTTTTTCTTGCTCTTCAAGATCCAGATGGGAGGCCATAGCGTGTCCAGTTTCAATCGTTGGATTGTAGGCGTTTGGCCCAGGCGCTCGCCTGTTCCAGCGGCAGGGTCTCTTGGGCCCCAGCCCCATCGCGCAGGGCCTTGACGGTGACTTCGCCGCGCGCGAGTTCGTCCCCGCCAAAGATGAGGGCAAAGCGGGCCCCGCTTTGATCGGCTTTCTTGAATTGCGATTTCATACTGCCCATGCCCTCGGCCACCGAGGCGTGCATTTGCACGCGCACGCCCTGACCCCGAAGGGTCTCTAGGACTCTAAAAACGGTCGAAAGTGCCGATGAATCCGGGACAATCGCGTAGGCATCGGGCACCGGAGCCGCCGGCAAGACGCCCTCCTCCTTGAGCAGCTCCATGACCCGCTCCACCCCCAAGGCCCAGCCCACGGCCGGGGCGGGTTTGCCACCGATCTGCACGATCAAATCGTCGTAGCGTCCGCCGCCACAGATCGTTCCCTGTGAGCCCAGTCGCTCGGTCACGAACTCAAACACCGTGAGGTTGTAGTAGTCCATGCCCCGCACCAGACGGGGGTTGATGCGATAAGCCACGCCGTTGGCTTCCAAGATGGACAACACCGTCTGGAAGTGCGCGCGCGAGGCTTCGCCTAAAAAGTCCAACAAGCGGGGCGCCGCCTCTACACAGGCCTGCATGGCCGGGTTTTTGGTGTCGAGAATGCGCAGGGGATTGCTGTGGAGGCGACGGCGTGCGTCCTCATCCAGCAAATCGGCGTGGGCCTCCAAATGGGCAATCAAGGCCTGTCGATGGGCCGCCCGCTCATCGGCCTGTCCCAAGCTATTGATTTCCAGGCGCACGTCGCGCAAGCCGAGCGAATGCCAGAGCCGATGCGCCATGAGGATGAGCTCGGCGTCGACTTCCGGGCCAGCGAAGCCCAAGGCCTCGGCGCCCATTTGGTGAAACTGCCGATAACGCCCGCGTTGGGGACGCTCATGGCGAAACATCGGACCCATGTAGTAGAGGCGCTTGCCACCGTCGTAGAGCAAGTTGTGCTCGACCACGGCGCGGACCACCCCCGCCGTGGCCTCCGGGCGTAGGGTGAGTTGCTCGCCGTTGAGTCGGTCCTCAAAGGCATACATTTCTTTTTCCACGATGTCCGTGACTTCCCCCAAACCACGCACAAACAAGGCCGTGGGCTCGACGATGGGCGTGCGAATTTGCCGGTAGGCATAGGCCTGCATGAGGGCGCGCACACGCGACTCCAGCCACTCCCAATGCGCGGAGTCCTGGGGTAACAAATCATTCATGCCTTTGACAGCCGTCAAAGGGGTTTTTTTGGATGGATCAGCCAAAGCGTTTCTCGATATAGCGTTCAACAATTTCTTGGAATTCGGCCGCGATGCGCTCGCCCCGCAAAGTCACGGCCTTGGCGCCGTCAATGTAGACCGGGGCGGCGGGCGCTTCGCCGCTGCCGGGCAAGCTGATGCCGATGTCGGCGTGTTTGCTCTCGCCAGGCCCGTTGACGATGCACCCCATGACCGCCACCTTGAGCCGCTCGACGCCCGGATAGCGCTCGCGCCAGACGGGCATTTGGCTGCGCAAGTAATCGTCAATTTGCTTGGCCAATTCCTGAAAGGTGGTGCTCGTCGTGCGGCCGCATCCCGGACAGGCGGTGACGCTGGGCACAAAACTGCGCAGCCCCAACGACTGCAGGATCTCCCAGCCCACGATCACCTCTTGCGTGCGGGACTCGCCCGGCAAGGGGGTGAGCGAGATGCGGATGGTGTCGCCAATGCCCTCTTGCAGGAGCAAGGACAGCGCCGCGGTGGAGGCCACCGTGCCGCGCGTGCCCATGCCAGCTTCCGTCAAGCCCAAATGCAGGGGGTACGTGCAACGCGAGGCCAGCTCCCGATAGACCGCCACCAAGTCCTGCACGCCGCTGACCTTGCAGCTGAGCAACACCTGGTTGGGCTGCATCCCCAAGGCCACCGCGTGTTCGGCCGATTCCAGCGCGGACGTGATCAAGGCCTCATACATCACCTGGCGGGCTTCCCAAGGCTGGCTGCGGCGGGCGTTTTCATCCATCAAGCGCGCCATGAGTTCAGGGTCTAGGCTGCCCCAATTCACGCCAATGCGCACGGGTTTTTGATAACGCAGGGCCACCTCCACCATCTGGGCAAATTGGCGGTCATGCTTGTCGCCGCGCCCCACATTGCCGGGGTTGATGCGGTATTTGGAGAGCGCTTCGGCGCACGCGGGGTGATCCTGCAGCAAGCGATGGCCGTTGAAGTGGAAGTCGCCAATCAGGGGAACGTTCACGCCCATGCGGTCGAGTTGCTCGCGAATGTGGGGAACGGCGGCGGCGGCCTCGTCGGTGTTGACCGTGATGCGCACGAGTTCGGAGCCCGCTTGCGCCAACTCCCGCACCTGAATGGCCGTGCCCATCACGTCCACCGTATCGGTGTTGGTCATGGACTGCACCCGAACCGGGGCGTCACCGCCCACGGTCACCACATGCTCACCCCAGCGCACTTGCGCTTGCAGGCTGCGACGGGCTTTGGGTTGAGACAGCGCGATGG
>VEQC01000235.1 GCA_018883455.1 Limnohabitans sp.
GGGCAGGGCGATGCTCACCAGGCGCAACCAGACCACCGATGCGTCATAGACGAAGAGTAATATCCAATGCCCGAACAACAGCAGCACCAGCACCACCACCGCGAGCACGCCCAGTTGCGGCCAGTGCGGGGTGCGCTCGATCGGTTCGAGCACCAGGATCTCAGCATCGGCCTCAGCCGCTGCGCGCGCCGGTGCGTCCTCCAGTTGCGCTTCGAGTTTTTTGACGCGAAGCTCAAGTGAGGCGACATCCCGCATGAGGCTGCGAAACCCCGCAAAGTCGCGGCCGCAAGCCGCGCAGGCCACGGCCTGCTCCGGCACGCCGCTTTGGCAAAAGGGGCAGCGCAGCGCCAGGGGCGGAGCAGCCATTACTTGGCCGTGAGCGAAATCGTCTGAGAAGTTTGGCGGCCCTCGCTGTCGGCCACGCTCACCTTGAATGTGTGCTGACCTTGCGGGACGGTGACCTGGCTCAGGTCAATCGCATCGCCTTTGAGGCCCGCCGTGACCCGGTTGGTGAGGTCGACTGCGGGGTCTTTGAGGTATTCCACGCGCAGCGTGTGCGGGTCAATCTTGGCGCCACCGCGGGCTTCGAGGGCAATTTTCAGGTTAAAGGAGTTCGCGCTCACCTCTTGGGGTGTCAGCAGCTTGATGGCCGGCCCGCGCGTGATGGCGCGGGTCGTCGCGGGCTTGGCATCCGGGAGTTTGGCTTCGTTGGGGGTGATCAAAACCGTCTGAGCGCTTGCCAACAAAGGCAGCATCAGACAAGCCAAGGTGGCACGGTGTGCGAAGGTAAGGCGCATCGAGGTACTCCAGTTGTTGTAATTCCTATAACGATCATCATACGTGAGCGGTTGACCCTACGGTTTATCGCTGGTTTTCTCCGACTAAAGCATAGGGTGCCCAAAAAGCAGGATGGGCGTAGGCGGGTTCGGCCATGACCGAGAGCATGGCTGCACGAAGGCTCTCCGACTTGCTCGCATCCGGATGACTTTTGTAGTGCGCCAGCGTGCGCGAAGTGAGTTCTTTAGCACTTTCAGACTCAACAGCCCAGTGCGTCACCAGCAAGCTGCGCCCACCCGCATAAAAGAAGCCGCGCGCCAAACCGCTCAAACTCGTCTCGCCTCGGCCATCGCCCGCCGCGGTGTTGCAGGCGCTCAGAATCACCCAGTCGGCATTGAGTTTGAGGCTCAGCACATCCTCCAAGGTGAGCAAGGGGGCCAGCCCGTTGCGCGACTCCTCGCCGGTGGCGGACAACGCCAAGGCCGGTTGCTCCAGCAGGGGCAAGTCGCCGGCGACCAAGCCATGCGTGGCAAAGGCAATGACCGCTTTGCGCGCCAAGAGGCCTGAGCGGTTGGTCTGCAAGACATGGCTGCGTGTGGCGGCCGCGCCCAGAATCAAATCGCGTTGCGGGTCCGCACCCAGGGTGCGCGCCAGGCTCAGCAATTCATCCCGTGTCTCCGGCAGTGGGGGAATTTGGTGATAGAGGGCCGCGCTGTCGGGAACGTTGGATTCCAAATCGGCCAGCGCCTGCCCGGAACTTAAATTTCGATTGGCGGGGCCAGTGGGCTTGGCGGAGGCTTTAGGGTCGAAAACCGGATCGCCCCAGGCGATCAGGGCTTCCGTGGGCCGTTGCTGACGCTTGAGTTGACGCAACTGCAACCAAGCGCCCACGCTGGGAATTTGGCTCAGGCTCGCTTGTTGCAACAACCACCGGGGAGCGGCGGGCCCCGGGGCGCTGGTTTGGAGCACAGCGAGGGGCAATTGCGCCATGGCACCCGATGCCGCCACCAGCCACTGGGCACGATCGGCCATGAAGGGAGCCAAAGGTTCGAGCAATTGACGGTAGAGCGCGTGCGCCGTTGCGCCATCGAAGGGCAGGGGTTTGGCCTGGGTGCTCAGGCTCTCGAACGAGCGGCGCAAGGTGTTGACCATGCGCTGCAGCGTGGCTTGATCCACGTTGGCACGGTGAAAACGCGCCACGGGCTGGCGGTTCTCTTGCTTGATCGCCCACACGTTCACGCCCCGCGCGTCTGGCATGAGGACCACCAATAACTCGTTGGCGCCAAGGCCCGCGCCAATTTCAGTCAGGCTCGGCGGCATCGGCCGCACCAGTTTTTCATAGCCCGGGAAACCTTGGCGAATCTTGCCTTGCAACTCCTGGCGCTGCAATTCCAGCTCGGCAATGCGACGGCGCATTTGATCGGCCACCCCGGGGAGGGGCGATTGCGCCGCGCCCGCCTCGCCACCCAGGTAGTCGCGCAGGCCGCGAATCTCCTGGCGCATGTCCTGCTCCTTGCGCACGAGTTCTGCCAAGCCCGGCGTATCCGCCGCGGCCCTCACCGCGGCATCCGAGAGGGCCTCTTGAGTCGCGCTGCCACGCAGCCAATCCGCCAGACCGACCGCCTCCAACACCGCGGGCCCGCCTTGCTGGGCCAACGCCTCAATGTAGGTGGAGAGGATCAAGCGGCGCACCTCCGCGCGAATGCCATAGGCTTCGAGGTAGTCCGCGTTGCGCGGGTGAACGAGGCCTTGCACCGATTCACCCAACAAAGCCAACGCCTTGGCTTTGGCTTCGTCCTGGCCCGACTGCCAAAGCGCCACGCCCAGCAAGCCTTGGGCTTGAACGACAAAGAAATGGCCCTCGCCAAAGGTCTTGCGGTTGGCCTGCACCACCCACTCAAACTGCTCAGCGGCCTCGGCGTGGCGGCCATTGCCTAGGTAGATATACCCGCGATCAAATCGAAACCGGGTGCGATTGGAGAGGTTTTTCTGCTCCGCCATGCGCGCATCCATCCGCTGGAATTCCCCCAGCGCATCGGCCCACTTGCCTTGCGCGGCGAGGGCCAGGGCCAAATCGCGCTTGCGCTCGGCGAGACGAAAACTCACGCGCTCCTGCAATTGGTCTTCTAAAACGGCGATGGATTTGCGCGCCAACAGTTCTGACTGGCGGTACTCCCCCTGCGCAAAACGCAAGTTGGCGCCCGTGATGTACACCCCCGAGTGGTACGCTGCAGGCAAGGATTCCTCCTTGGCCAAGCGGATGTAGTCACGCAAGGCCTGCTCCGCCAACGCCAATCGTCCCGCCGCGCGCAAGGACTGGGTGCGACGGGCCAGGGCGTTGCCCAGGTCGCCCAGCAGCACCAGACGGACCAGGGGCGAGTCTCGTCCTACCCAAGTCTCCAGCGCTTTGCGCGCGTAGAGCTCCGATTCCTGCGCCGCGGCGATGGCATCGTTCCAGCGCCCCTCGCGCTGGGCAATGATGGAGCTCACATGGCGCTCAAAGCGCAGGGCGCGCCAAAGCGCGCGTTGTCCTGCCGGCGGGGGATTGCGGGATTGCTCACTCGCCACCTCATCCCGGACCACTTTGAGCCAGGCCTGGGCCGCGGCATGGCGCCAACGTTGGGATTCATCGTTGGCCAGATGGGCCGCATAAAAGGGTTTGTTGGCCCGCCCAGCAAGCTCACGCGCTTTGAGGTGCATGGC
>VEQC01000236.1 GCA_018883455.1 Limnohabitans sp.
CTCCAGAGCCGCTCCAGAATCAAGGCCAAAGCCACCACGGAACACAGGAGAAGTGGCCAAATGGGCCAGCCAGCGGCTTGTATGATGCTGATCACAGTTCTTGCTCGCGAAAATCAAGAGATGGTTCCCATTATGGCTGAGTGGCTTTCCACACAAGCTGTGGATAAATTTGTGGGAAAGTTTGGGGTGGAGCGCCAAAACCCCCGATTTTTCAGGCCAAAATTCAAATTGATTGTTTTTTGAGCGATATTTTTCAGTTTGTTTTCAATGACTTGCAAGATAAACCGGGCTTTTCGCCGGTTCTTTCGTAATCTTCACTTGAAGGAGCGTTTCTGTGGATGAGTCGCCAGGGGCCGCACGCCAAAGGCCCCAAACCATGCGCTCTGTGTGGGAAGTTGGGGCGCTATGCCGCGCCATTGCGGACAGTTTGGCCGCAAGATTCAATCCTGTCGCGGTGCAGGGCGAGATTTCGGGCTTCACACGCGCATCCAGCGGGCATTGCTATTTTCAAATCAAGGATTCACAAGGCCAATTGCGCTGTGCCATGTTTCGCCGCGCCGCGCAGGGGCTGCTCACCCTGCCGCAGGAGGGCGATCGGGTCGAGGTGGAGGGGCGATTGGCCCTCTACGAACCGCGCGGCGAGCTGCAGTTGGTGGTCGAGACCCTGCGTCGGGCAGGGCAGGGGGCGTTGTTTGAGCAGTTTTTGCGTTTGAAGGCGCAACTCGAGGCCCAGGGCTTTTTTGCCGCCGAGCGTAAACGGCCTTTGCTGGCCCGCCCCCGCGGCATTGGGGTGGTCACTTCGCGCAATGCCGCGGCTTGGCATGACGTGATGACCGCGCTGCAGCGACGCGTCCCGCACATCCCCGTGGTGCTCGCCAATGCCTTGGTGCAAGGGGCGGAGGCGCCCGCGAGCCTTTGCCGGGCTCTGAAGTCTCTGGGGCAGCGCCCCGAACTCGACGTCATTTTGCTGGTGCGCGGGGGCGGCTCGATCGAAGACCTCTGGGCCTTTAATGATGCGCAACTCGCGCAGGCGATTGTGGCGAGTCCGCTACCGGTGGTCACGGGTGTGGGGCATGAAACGGATTTCACGATTGCGGATTTTTGCGCCGACCTGCGCGCGCCGACCCCCACGGCAGCGGCCGAGCTGTGCGCCACGCCACGGCAGGAATCGCTGCTCGCGCTCACCCACCTCGCGCGCGGGCTCGCCGACGGCGTGCAACGTTGGCAAGAGCGAGAAGCCGTGCGCCTGGATCAGTTGCACAGCCAGCTCGCCCGCCCGCGCCGGGGGCTGGAAGCGGCTCGGCTGCGACTGCATCGCCTCGCCCAACGTCAGGCCGCGGTGGTGCAGCAGATCGTCTCGGGGCAACAGCGCGCGCTCGACCGCTTGACGCTGCGGCGCGCGCAAACCCTCACGCGCGAACCCCAGCGCGCGGACGAACAATTGGCGCGGCTGGCCCTGCGTCTGGAGGCGCAAAACCCGCGCCGCGTACTCGAACGCGGCTACGCCTGGTTGGCCGATGTCCAAGGGCAGCCGCTGGGTGACGTCAGTCGTTTGCAGCCGGGCGATTCCGTGGTCGCAACCCTTGCCTCGGGCATGGTTGATCTGACCGTGCGCGGCACGCGCCAGCCCTAATCTCTACAATCGCCCCGTTATCAACAACGATCACCCCTACTGGAGGACACAAAACATGGAACACGCCCTGCCCGCATTGCCCTACGCCATCGACGCCTTGCAGCCCCACTACAGCAAGGAAACGCTGGAGTTCCACCATGGCAAGCACCACAACGCGTATGTGGTCAACCTCAACAACCTGCAAAAAGGCACTGAGTTTGAGTCCATGGACTTGGAGTCCATCGTCAAAAAATCCAGCGGCGGGATCTACAACAACGCCGCCCAGATCTGGAACCACACCTTTTTCTGGAATTGCATGAAGCCTCAAGGCGGCGGTCAGCCCAGCGGTGCTTTGGCCGCGGCCATAGACGCCAAATGGGGCAGCTACGCCGCCTTCAAGGAGGCCTTCGTCAAGAGCGCCGTGGGCAACTTTGGCTCGGGCTGGACTTGGCTGGTCAAGAAGGCCGACGGTACCGTGGACATCGTCAACACCGGTGCGGCTGGCACGCCGCTCACCACCGCTGACAAAGCCTTGCTCACCGTGGACGTGTGGGAGCACGCCTACTACATCGACTACCGCAACCTGCGCCAGAAATTCGTGGAAACTTTCCTCGACCACCTCGTCAATTGGTCGTTTGCCGAGAAGAATTTCGGCTGATTGAGCCCGTTTGTGTGAGCCGACCGGCGCAATCCGGTCGGTTTTTTTTTATAAAATTCGCCTTAGATTTCGCATGGTGAGATAGCAATGCAAAATGGCGGGAGCAGGTCAGACCTCTGCAAGCAAAATCCCCCACCATGAGCGGATGACGATCCGGGCTTTCAAACCGGCATCTGACCCAAAACGATTTTTTCAGGAGAACCTTGCGCCATGAGCAACACGCAACCGACCATCATTTACACCCTCACGGACGAAGCCCCCTTGTTGGCCACGGCGTCGTTTTTGCCCATCGTGCGGGCATTCACAGGCACGGCGGGGGTGAAGGTCGAGACCAGTGACATCTCCGTGGCGGGGCGCATCCTGGGCGAGTTCTCCGACGTCCTCAAGCCCGAGCAGCGTGTGCCCAACACCTTGGCCGAGTTGGGTAAGAAAACCCTTCTGCCCGATGCCAACATCATTAAGCTGCCCAACATCAGCGCCTCGGTGGCCCAATTGCTCGCCGCCATCAAGGAACTCCAAGCCAAGGGCTACGCCCTCCCGGACTATCCCGAGAACCCCAAGAACGACGCGGAAAAAGCCATCAAGGCGCGCTACGCCAAGTGCATTGGCTCGGCCGTGAACCCGGTGCTGCGCGAGGGCAACTCGGATCGCCGCGCCCCGCGGGCGGTCAAGGAATACGCGCGCAAGAACCCGCACAGCATGGGCGAGTGGAGCCAAGCTTCCCGCACCCACGTCTCACACATGCACCATGGCGATTTCTACCATGGCGAAAAATCCATGACGCTGGATCGAGCCCGCAATGTGCGCATGGAACTCATCACCAAGAGTGGCAAAACCATCGTGCTCAAGGAAAAAGTGGCGCTGCTCGATCGCGAAGTGATCGACAGCATGTACATGAGCAAAAAGGCCCTCTTGGAGTTCTACGAGCAGCAGATTGAAGACGCGCACAAGACCGGCGTGATGTTCTCCCTGCACGTCAAGGCCACCATGATGAAGGTCTCGCACCCCATCGTCTTTGGCCATTGCGTGAAGATTTTTTACAAAGACGCGTTTGCCAAACACGGTGAGCTCTTTAAGGAACTCGGCGTGAACGTGAACAACGGCATGGTCGACCTCTACAACAAGATTGCAACTCTGCCCCAATCCAAGCAAGAAGAGATCAAGCGCGATTTGCACGCGTGCCACGAACACCGCCCCGAGTTGGCC
>VEQC01000237.1 GCA_018883455.1 Limnohabitans sp.
GCGAAGACCATCGCGAGGCGGTATTGGCCGAGTTTCGCAAGCACTTGGTGCGCGATCGGGTGAAAACCATGGTCAGCGGTTTCTCGCCGCTGGGGCTCTTGGAGATGACGCGCAAACGCACCCGCGAATCGCTCGCCCAAATGCTGTGTGAGCCTTGTCCCACTTGCAGTGGGCGGGGCATGGTCAAAACCGCCCGCACTGTGGCTTACGATATCCTGCGCGAAATCCTGCGCGAAGCGCGCCAGTTCAACCCGCGCGAGTTTCGGGTGGTCGCGGCCCCGGAAGTCATTGAGATCCTGCTCGATGAGGAAAGCCAGCATTTGGCGGGCTTGAGCGACTTCATCCGCAAGCCCATCTCCCTCATGGCCGAGGGCGCCATGGGCCAGGAGCAATACGACATTGTGTTGCTCTGAGGGGCGCTGGCGCAGGCTCTACAATACCTTCCAATGCATTTTGGGGGCTTTGGCAACCTTTTCATCATGAAAAAAGTATTTCTAAAGCTTTGGCACGTGTTCGGCTCCTTAAGTTTGGGCCTATTGGCTTTGCAAAGCCAGGCCCAAGTGCGCGTGGAGGTCTCCGGGGTGGGTATGACCCAAATCCCCATTGCCATCCAGCCCCTGCGGGGCGAGGAGGCCGCCCCGCAAAAAATCGCTGCCATTGTGCAGGCCGATCTCGAGCGCAGTGGTCAGTTCCGCGCCCTGCGCGTGGGGGCCGGGCACGACGAAAACGAACGGCCCGACTTGAGCGTGCTCAAACAAGCCGGTGCGGACGCACTCTTGGCTGGTAGCGTGCAAAAGCTCGCCGACGGCCGATTTGAAGTCCGCATCCGGGTGTGGGACGCCGTCAAGGGCCAAGACCTTGGCGCCCAGGCCGACACGGTGGTGGCGGCGGATTTGCGCATGGCCGCGCACCGCGCGGCCGATTTCGTGTACGAGAAAATCACCGGCGAGCGCGGCGTGTTCTCCACCCGCATCGCGTATGTCACCAAAAACAAGTCCAACTTCCAGCTGTGGGTGGCCGACGCCGACGGCGAAAACGCCCAACACGCGCTCACCAGCGCCGAGCCCATCATTTCACCGAGTTGGTCGCCCAACGGCCAACAGCTCGCCTATGTATCCTTTGAAGGCCGCAAGCCACGCGTGTATGTGCACGAAGTGGCTACCGGTAAGCGTCGCTTGCTGGCCGATTTCCGGGGCTCCAATAGCGCACCCGCCTGGTCGCCCGATGGTCGCCAACTGATCGTGACCTTAAGCCGCGATGGGGGCTCCCAGTTGTTTGCCATCCCGGCCCAAGGGGGTGAGCCGCGTCGCCTCGTTCAATCCTCGGCCATCGACACCGAACCGGTCTTCACGCCCGATGGCGCCTCGGTGTTTTTTGTGAGTGACCGTGGCGGTGCACCGCAAATCTACCGCACCCCCGCCCAAGGTGGACCGGTCAACCGAGTGAGCACGCAAGGCGGCTACAACATTTCGCCCGCCATCAGTCCGGATGGCCGGTTGATGGCCTACATCGCACGCGTGGGCGGCGGCTACCGCCTCCACCTGATGGATTTGGCCTCGGGCCAAGTCAACGCTTTGGGGGATACGGCGCACGACGAGCGTCCGAGTTTTGCGCCCAATGGCAAGCTCATCATTTATGCCACCCAACTCAATGGTCGGGAGTCGCTGATGGTCACCACCTTGGACGGACGCGTGCGCACCCGTCTGGCCGGCGTACCGGGCGACATTCGCGAGCCCCAGTGGTCGCCCTACCATCGCGCGCCTTAACCTTAAAATCGATCTCGTACTCAGGAAACCACACCATGTTCTCTCTCCGCATCGCCCTCATGACCCTCGTGCTGGCCTTGGCCGGTTGTGCGTCTGGCGTCAAGCTTGACGACGTTCAGGTCGAGGACCGCACAGGCACCAGCAACAGCAACAACAGCGGTGCGGTCGCCCAACTCGACGCCCGCAGCCTCGGCGGCCTCAAGCCCGGCCCGGCCGGCGTGAGCCAGATCATTTACTTCGACTTCGACAGCTTCACCATCAAGCCGGAATTCCAGGCCGTGCTCGAAGCCCATGCCCGTCATCTGCGCAACAACCCCGAGTTGCGGGCCAACTTGGAAGGCCACACCGACGAGCGCGGTGGGCGTGAGTACAACCTGGCCTTGGGGCAAAAGCGATCCGAGGCCGTGCGCCGTGCGCTGACGGTATTGGGCGTTCCCGACGCGCGCATGGAGGCGGTAAGCTTTGGCCAGGAGAAGCCTGCCGATAGCGGCACCACCGAAGCCGCGTATGCGAAAAACCGCCGCGTCGAGTTCATTTACCGATGAAGCGACTGCTGATTTCTGTTCTGGCCACGACCGCCTTGGTCGGGGCCTTGCCCACCGCGCGGGCAGCCCTGTTTGAAGACGACGAAGCCCGCCGCGCGATTTTGGATTTGCGCCAGCGCCACGAGCGCCAAAACGAGGCCATCGACCAACTGCGCCGCGCCTTGCTCGATCAGCAAAACGCCCTCGATGCCCTGCGCCAGGAAATCGCCCGCTTGCGCGGCGACAAGGAAAACCTCAATCTCGAGCTGCAACGCCAACTCGACGAGCGCAAGGAGCAAACGCGTGTGCTCGAAGAGCGCTTGCGCAAATTTGAGCCCCGCAGCGTGAAGGTCGATGGCGAGGCCTTTTTGGCCGAACCCGCAGAGATCGCCGCCTATGAGGAGGCCCTCGCCACATTCCGTGCGGGCGACTTCAAAACGGCGGCCACCGCCTTTGCGGAGTTCCAGCGGCGCTTCCCGCGCAGTGGGTATACCAACATCAGTCTCTTTTGGTTGGGCAATGCCCAGTACGCCAACCGCGACAACAAAGAAGCCATCCGCTCGTTCCAGGCCCTGCTCGCGCGTGCGCCTGACCACGTCCGCGCTCCCGAAGCCATGCTCTCGGTGGCCAACTCCCAAATTGAGCTCAAAGAGGTGCGCCCCGCGCGCAAAACCCTGGAAGAGTTGATCGCCAAGTACCCCAGCACCGAGGCCGCGGTGGCGGCCAAAGAGCGTCTCGCCAAGCTCAAATGAACGCGCTGGCGACCCAGACCACCGTTGTGCTGGTGAGTTTTTTTGGCCTGTCGTTCCTGCTCGGGGTGCTCTGTCAGCGCACCCACTTTTGCACCATGGGGGCCATTGCCGACGTCTTGATGATGGGCGATTGGCGGCGCGCCCGCCAATGGCAAATGGCCGTGGCCGTGGCCATGCTGGGTTTTGCCACACTGATCCTCTTGGGGCTGATTGATCCTACCTTGGGGCTTTATGACAGTCCACGCCTTTTGTGGCTTTCGGGCCTAGTGGGTGGGCTTTCGTTTGGTTGGGGCATGGTGATGGCCTCGGGGTGTGGCAACAAGATTCTGGTTCGCGTGGGCGGGGGTAACCTCAAATCGCTGGTGGTACTGCTGGTGATGGGACTCGTGGCGTTCATGACCCTCAAAGGCCTCACA
>VEQC01000238.1 GCA_018883455.1 Limnohabitans sp.
GGTCGGCAGCAGCGGGCGAGTTGGGTGAGCAAGGAGTCCATGCCCACGACCAATACCCCGCTTTTGGCGCGGGGGCTGGCGATGCTGCTGCGCGCGCGGCGCAAGACGATGTCGTCGGGCTCGGGGGCGGGCGCGGGCGGGTTGAGCAAGACTTCGATGTTGCGCAGCGAAAACTCGTCTTTGCCCACGACTTCAAAGAGTGCATCGGCGGATTTGAAGCCCAATTGGCTGGCGAGGTCTTCGAGCTTGATGGCCGTGCGGCCTTCGCGCTGGAGCAGTTTTTCCACAGCCTCGCGGCCTCGGGCCACGGTCTCTTGGGTTTGTTGGGCATTGAACCAAGCGCGAACTTTGGCCCTCGCGCGTGAGCTCACCATGAAGCCCAACTCGCTGTTGAGCCAATCGCGCGAGGGGCCGCCCTCCTTGACCGTGGTGATCTCCACCGTCTGGCCGTTGCGCAGGCGGGTGTTGAGGGGCATCATCGCGCCATCGACGCGGGCACCTCGGCAGCGGTGACCCAAGTTGGTGTGCAAGGCGTAGGCGAAGTCGATGGGGGTGGCGTTGCGGGGCAGCTCGATCACCGCGGCATCCGGCGTGAGCACATAGATTCGGTCAGAAAGTGCTTCGGTGGCGAGCGTTTGGCCTTCGCCCTGCGCGAGATCACGCTCCCATGCGAGCAACTGGCGCAGCACGGCAATCTTAGCGTCGTAAGCGCCGCTTGCGCTCACGCCGGCGTACCCTTTGGTGCCCGCCTCTTTGTACGCCCAGTGCGCCGCCACGCCGTGCTCGGCATGGTCGTGCATGGCCCGGGTGCGAATTTGAATCTCCACGGGCCGGCCTTGGGCATCCCGCACCACTGTGTGCAAGGACTGATAGCCGTTGGGCTTGGGGCGTGCGATGTAATCGTCGAACTCGCTCTCGATGGGCTGCCAGCGGGTGTGAATCCAGCTCAAGGCGGCGTAGCAATCGGGCACTTCCGGCACGATCACGCGCAGCGCACGCAGGTCAAAGACTTGTGTGAAGTCCAGCGACTTACCGCGCATTTTTTTGACGATGCTGTAGATGTGCTTGGGCCGGCCCTGCACTTCGGCCACGATGCCTTGCTCGGCTAAGGCACGCTCGATCTCGCGGCGCAAGTCGAGCACGTATTGCTCGCGTTCGGTGCGTTTCTCATCCAGCCAGCCTGCCACTTGCTTGTAGGTCTGGGGTTCAAGGAAGCGAAACGCAAGGTCTTCGAGCTCCCACTTGATTTGCCAAATGCCCAGCCGGTTGGCCAGGGGCGCAAAGACATGCAAGGACTCATGGGCCAGGGCATGGGGCACGGCTTGTTTGGTCGCGGCATAGTGGCGCAGGGTTTGCAGGCGGGAGGCCAGGCGCAGCAAGACCACGCGCAAGTCGCGCGAGAAGGCCAGCAGCATTTTGCGCACGTTCTCGGTGTGGGAGGCCGCATTGGCCTGCTCCCCCACGGCCGCGCGGGCCTGACGCTGCAGGCGCACCAGGCGTGAGGTCTCGAGCGCGAGTTCGGCGGGGCCCTCACCAAAGGCCTTGGTGAGGACTTCCTTGGGCTTGTTGAGCTGCTCGCTGGCGTAGACCAGGTAGGCAGCCGCCTGCATGGATTCAGAGCCCCCCATGGCGGCCAAAATGGCCACGGTGCCGTCGGCATGGGCGAGCACGGGCTCGCCCGTATCCAATCGCGCGTCATGCAGCAAGGGTTCGGCAAATTCACGCGCGCGCTGCAAGCCCAGACCGTGGTCGGTAAAGGCCTCCTGTGCGACCTGCCAAACGGCGGCGGTGGGAGTATCAGGAGCAACAGGCATGGGCGGTCAGGATCGAGTCAATTTGGCCCACAAAAGCGAACCATAATTCAGGTCATCAGCAACCATCGTAAATCATTTGGAGAATCCGTCATGTCTTCGCGAACACTCAGCGGCAAAATCGCCTTGGTCACGGGCTCGACCAGCGGCATCGGTCTTGGCATCGCCAAAGCCCTAGCGGCCGAGGGTGCCCACATCGTGATGAATGGGTTTGGCGAGGTCGAAGCCGCCCAAGCCCAAGTCAAGGCCCTCGGCGTCGAGGTGGCCTACCACGGTGCCGACATGAGCAAGGCCGCCGACATCGAAGCCATGATGGCCTTTGCCAAGGAACGGTTTGGGGGCGTGGACATTCTGGTCAACAACGCGGGCATTCAACACGTCGCCCCGATTGAGGATTTTCCGGTCGAGCGCTGGGACGCCATTTTGGCCATCAACCTCAGCAGCGCTTTTCACACCACGCGCCTGGCCCTGCCTGACATGCAAGCCAAAAACTGGGGCCGCATCATCAATGTCGCCTCTGTGCACGGCCTCGTGGCTTCCGTTCAGAAATCCGCCTACGTGGCCGCCAAGCATGGCATTGTGGGACTCACCAAGGTCACGGCTTTGGAGAACGCCACGCGTGGGGTGACTTGCAACGCCATTTGCCCGGGCTGGGTGCTCACACCGCTTGTGCAAAAACAAGTCGATGCCAAAGCCGCGGCCCTCGGGGTCTCCAATGCCGAGGCCACCAAGCTGTTGCTGGGCGAGAAAGAGCCATCCATGCAGTTCACCACCCCTGAAGAGTTGGGGGCGCTCGCCGTCTTCTTCTGCTCCGAGGCCGCTTCGAATGTGCGCGGCGTGGCGTGGAACATGGACGGAGGCTGGGCTGCGCAGTGAAGGGCTCTGCGCGGTGATTTGCGCTGTGCGTCGCGAGCCCGCGACGCTTCTCGGTCATGCCTGTACTTGGGTTTGAGGTATCGCCGGAATTCTTTTCTTGTCTAGTGAATATGCCTGACAGGAATAGGCATTGATCATCAAATATGTAATCAAAAGATTGCAAATTTGAGGCGGAACTCGATACGATTTAGGCATGAAAAAACCAAATCATGAGTTTGCGAGCCGACTCAGAGAGGCTCTGATTGCATGTGGCGTCAAACCGAGTCCTGCGGTGTTGGGCCATGAGTTCAACCTTCGCCATTGGGGGGAAGGCATTTCAACGCATGCGGCACGGAATTGGTTGTCCGGTGTCTCCATTCCCAAGACCGACAAACTCAAAACACTGGCGCACTGGCTCAATGTCACGCCCGAGAGTTTGCTCTTTGGCACCGAACAGCGGCTCGCAGCCGAGGAGATCAAGGCGATTTATGGCGCGGACAGTCGGACGATCTCCGACATCGACCAGCAATTCCTCGACAACTTTCTCTCCCTCAACAAGGAAGGCCGTCACGTCTTGCGCATGGTCACGTGCGCGATGCGTCACCACCAGTCGCGCCGTTAACACACAGCATGACCACGGCCTGTGCCTCAATGGCCAGGCCCTGGCCCACCGGCCCCATTTTTTCGGCGGTTTTCGCTTTCACATTGATTTGCTCGGGGGCCATCCCCAGGGCCGATGCGATGCGCGCGCGCATGGCCGCGATGTGCGGGGCCAGCTTCGGGG
>VEQC01000044.1 GCA_018883455.1 Limnohabitans sp.
GCGACGAGGTGCAGGTGGACACGCCGCTGGGCCTCTTGGCTGACGTCGACGAGTGCCCCCTGCCGAGCGCTTACGAAGGCGGCCGGTGCGATGTGTTGCTGCGCGCCGATGACATCGTGCACGACGATGACGCACCCGTGCAGGCAGAAATCATTCGCAAGGCGTTCCGGGGCGCGGAATTTCTCTACACCTTAAGGCTCGCGAGTGGCCAGACCGTTCTGGCGTTGGTGCCAAGCCATCACGACCATCGCGTGGGCGAATGGATTGGCATTCGCGCTCAGGTCGATCATGTGGTGACGTTTGCCCGGGGTCCATCGACCTGAACCAGCTTAATCCTCTCTGGCCAGCTTGCGCCAACGCCCTGGCTGGGGCTCCTCTTTAGTCCGCCACCAACACCGCCATCGTGCCCAAAGCCACCGCGCCCGCCGGCAGGGCAAAAGGGTTTTGCTCGGCTTGGGGCTGACGCAGGCTCACGCGCGGGAGGTACTGACCGGCTTGGTTTTGGCGCGCATCGATGATGCGCACGGCACCCTGCTCCATCTGAATGGCTTGGGTCATGTGGACCAAGGAGCCCTGGGCCACTCGCCATTGCACGCGGTCACCATGACGCTCAATGGCCTCCACCAGTGGGGCGAGGGTTTGGCGGGCCCAGTCTTCACGCCAAACTTGTTTGGCATGCGTCGAGAGCCAGCGGCCGGCTCGCTTGGAGAGCGGAGGCGGGCATGCGACCAAGGTCCACTCCGCGCGCACGCCCTGCTCCAACATGGGGAGCACTTGTCGCTCGGCGTGGGTGCGCTCGTTGACGTAAACCAGAAATTTTTCCATTGCCTGTCTCCTTGCGTGAGTGATCGGTTCGGGTTTAGTTCGTCTGCGCGTTTTGGCGATCATCGCGTTGACGGCCGGACCACCAGCCCACCGCCAACACACCTGCAATTGCCACCACAAAGGTCGCATAGCGCACCAACTCATGAATCCAGGTGCCGCCCTCGAAGAGGGGCTCCAAGAGCGGCTCTTCCACAATCATGCTCGCAGCCGTGAAGGCGAGTACGGCACCGCCCACATGGATGATCACGGGCCAACGCTCAATCAGGCGCAAAACCACTTGGCTGCCGTAGACGACGATGGGGACGCTGATGAGCAGGCCCAGGGCCACGAGTTCGAAGTTCCCGTGCGAGGCCCCCGCCACGCCCAGAACGTTGTCGATGCCCATGAGGGCGTCGGCGATCACAATGGTTTTCATGGCGCCCCAGAAGGTGGTGGCACCGGGCTCGTCGTGCCCATCGCCGTCCTCGCTCACCAAGAGCTTGTAAGCGATCCACAACAAGCCTAAACCGCCCACCAGCATGAGACCCGGGATTTGCAAGAGCCAAACCACGGCAAAGGTCATGAGCCCGCGCACGGCAATGGCGCCAAAGGTGCCCCAGAAGATGGCCCGTTTTTGCAATGCAGGGGGAAGACGTCTGGCCGCTAGGGCGATCACCACGGCGTTGTCGCCGGCCAAAACGAGGTCAATCAAAATAATGGCCAGCAGGGCTGACCACCAGGGGACGCTAAACAGCTCCATCACCACTCCAAATCGATCAGACAATGCGCCGCGCAAGCGCGGTGCTCGGATCGATGGTCTTGCTTAGCAACTGCGTGTGCAGTGCCCAACCGACCGGGAACACGCCGTATTGACGACCGGTTGACCTGCGCCATACGGCCTCAGGCGGGCTACTCCCCAACGATGGTGTGGATTATCCAAAGGGCCTGCACAGCGGGGCAAGCGCTCAGCCCTATTTCCGCAAATGTTTTAGGGAAATGCCGGGTGATACGCACGGGTCAGGCGCACGGGGCAGGCGCAAGGCTCACGCGCGGCGGCGATAAGGGGCAAACCAGCCCAGTCCCGCGCGCGTGCCGGCCGCCGATCCCCCTGCGCGGGGTCGGTACTCGCAACCGATCCAGCCTTCCCATTGGCAAGCGGCCGCCACTTCATCGATCACCTCAAAGAGATAAGGATGGTGGAGCTCCCCCAAATCGGGCTCGTGGCGCTGCGGCACACCGGCAATTTGAAAATGCCCGACCCGCCCGGTGGGCAGGTACTGACGAATTTTCATGGCCACATCGCCCTCGACGATTTGGCAGTGATAGAGATCCATTTGCACCTTGAGGTTGTCCGCCCCCACGGTTTGCACGATGCGGTGGGCTTGATCCTGCCGGTTGAGGAAAAAGCCAGGGATATCACGGGTGTTGATGGGCTCGATGAGCACATCCCGACCGGCCGCCTTGGCTTGAGCGCTTGCCCAGGCCAGGTTCTGAATGTAGGTGGCCTCATGTTCCGCATGGGTTTTGCCCTCAGGCAACAAACCGGCCATGACATGAATGCGGGGGCAGTCGAGGGTGTGGGCGTATTCCAGCGCGAGCGCAAAACCCGCTCGAAACTCGGCTTCGCGCCCCGGAATGCTGGCGCTGCCGCGACTGCCTGCGGCCCAAGCGGCCTCAATGCTCGCGGCATCGGTGCCGCCTGGTGGGGCATTGAAGAGCACTTGCTTTAGCCCCCAGTGTTGGAGTCGGGACTGAATCTCGGTAGCGTCGACAGCGTAAGGAAACAAATACTCGACCGCTTCAAAGCCGTCTTGGGCCGCGGCCTCAAAACGGTCGAGAAACGGCATCTCGCTGTACATCATGGAGAGGTTGGCGGCAAATCGGGGCATGGGGGAGTTCCTTGGTTTACCAGCGGGCCGCGAAGTGCTCCCGCAATGATTGAATCTGGGTTTCGGCCAGCGGCATGGCCTCGGGTTGGAGGAGCGCGAGTTGCGCGGTTTCTTCCAACTCCTCGAGCACGGCCATGGCCAGGGAGGGGTTTGCGTGCCAGACGTTGGGGCCCAAGCGGTTGAGCATGACGGCCCGGATGGGATGGCCCAAGCGCTGATGGTGGGCGATGGCTTGGGCCACGCGATCGGCCACCACAGGGTCGCCCGGGCGCTGGTACGACAGGTGCGGGACGTGCCCGACTTTCATCACGAAATACGGCGTGAGCGGGGGCAAGAAATCGGGTGCAACGCCCTGCCCCTCCTGCGTCGCGAGGGGCTGGCGCAGGCTCCAGGCCACGCAATGGCGGCTGTGGGTGTGAATGACGCAAGCCGTTTGTGGATCGGCCACACAGGCTGCTTGGTAAATGGCCTGGTGCAGGCGCCAAGTCTTGCTGGCCTTGTCGCCCGAGACTTGGACCCCATTGGCGTCGAGTTTGGCCAGGCGGGCGGGGTCGAGTTGGCCCAAGCAAGCGTCGGTGGGCGTGATCAGGATGCCATCGTCCACGCGCACACTGATATTGCCTGCCGTGGCGTGCACATAGCCGCGCGCAAACAAACTGGCCCCGACCGCGCAGATGGCCTCACGGGCATGGGCTTCGTTGAGACTCATACGGCGCTGACCGATGGTTGAAGTTGGTCAAAGGCTTTGCGGAAAAAATCGACGCTGCCAAAGTTGCCTGATTTGAGCGTGAGGTGCAAGGGCCCCACGCTGCTCTGGGCATGGCACCAGGGCACGCCGGGATCGATCTGGGGGCCAATCTGCATTTGGCGAATGCCCAGGGCATTGACGCACGCCCCGGAAGTTTCGCCGCCCGCCACCACCATTTGGCGCACCCCTAAACGGGCCAAGCCGAGGGCGATGTCGGCCAAGGCCGCTTCGACGGCGCTGCCGGCCTGCGTCACCCCGACACGGCCTTGAACCGATTTCACGGCGTCGGGATCGGCGGTGGAGTAGACCAGCACAGGGCCTTGGGCGAGGGCTTGTTCTGCCCACGCGAGCGCATTGGCCACAATTTCGCCATGGCGCTCGGGTTGGCTCACCAGGGTTTCGACCGGGAGGGCATGGGCGGGGTGGCCCTGGGCGATGAAGTCGGCCACTTGGGCGCGCGTGGCTTGTGAGCAGCTGCCCGCGAGCACGGCTTTGGACCCGCCAGGTGCGGGCAAGGCACTGGCTTGGGGGCTCGGGACGAGGCCATGGTTGGCGGGCAAGGCAATGGCCACGCCTGAACCTGCGGTGAGCAAGCGCAGGTCGCGAATGGCCGGGCCTAAGCGCAACAAGTCGGCATTGCTCACGGCGTCCACGATGGCAATGCCCACGCCCTCGGCGCGCAAGGCGTCGATGCGCGCGCGAATGGCGTCCTCGCCCGCGGCCACACAGCGGTGATCGATGAGGCCCACCCGACGACGGCACTGCGCTTGCAGCACCCGCACGAGGTTGGGGTCGGTCATGGGCGTGAGGGGGTGGTTTTGCATGCCCGATTCGTGCAACAAAACCTCGCCCACAAACAAATGGCCTTTGAAGACGGTTCGTCCGTTGTCGGGGAACGCGGGGGTGGCGATGGTGAAATCGCTGCCCAGCGCGTCCATCAGGGCTTCGGTGACGGGGCCAATGTTGCCCGCCGGGGTGCTGTCAAAGGTCGAGCAGTACTTGAAGTAAATTTGCTCGGCCTCTTGCGATTGCAGCCAATGCAGGGCATCGAGCGACTCGGCAACGGCGTCTTCGGCGGCAATGGTGCGGGACTTGAGGGCCACCACCACGGCATCAACCGATTGGTCCAGCGGGGTATTGGGCACCCCGATGGTTTGCACCACCCGCATGCCCGCGCGCACCAAGTTGTTGGCGAGGTCGGTCGCCCCGGTGAAATCATCGGCGATGCAGCCCAAATACAGACGACTCATGGGAACACACTCCAGGGCAATGAAACCCTGATCTTACTTAAAGCCCAAGGCGTGGGGCGCCCAGGTGCTCAAGGCGGGAACAAAGGTGAGGATGACCAGCACCACCCCATGCGCGAGCAAGAAGGGCTTGAGCTCGCGCGTGAGGTCGGCGAGGGGCACGCGGGAGACATTGGAAGTCACGAACAGCAGGCCACCCACGGGTGGCGTGATCATGCCCAGCGTGAGGTTGTAGATGACCACCATGGCAAAGTGAATCGGCTCGATGCCCACCTTGGCTGCCACCGGCGCGAGGATGGGCACCAGCACCATCACTCCGGGCAGGGGTTCGATGAAGATACCAAAGATGAGCAGAAACACATTGATCACGACCAAGAACATCCAGGGCGAGAGTTCGAGGTGCGTGACCCACGCCGCCACCGCTTGCGGGGCGCCTTCAATGGTCAGCACCCAGGCAAACGAGGCCGACATGCCAATGATGAGCAAGACCGAAGCGGTGAGCAGGGCCGAGCGCGACAAGATGTCGGGCACGGCTTTCCACTCCAGCGTGCGGTAGACATATTTGCCGCAGATGAGGGCGTAGAACACGGCCACCACCGAGGCCTCGGTGGGTGTGAACCAACCCGCACGCATGCCTCCCAGAATGACCACGGGCAAGAGCACGGCGGGCAACGCGCGCCAGGTGGTCTGGAGCATCTCACGTGCGCTGGGGCTCTCGCCATCGCCCCGGTAATTGCGCACCCGTGAGACCTGCCAGTTCACCACCGACATGGCCACCGCAATCAACAAGCCCGGAACGAGGCCCGCCACAAAGAGCGCCCCAACCGAGACGTTGTCGTCGGCCAAGGCGTAGATGATCATGATGATGGAGGGTGGGATGATGGGCCCCACAGTGGCCGTGGAGGCCGTGAGGGCCGCGGCATAGGCCCGCGAGTAGCCGGCTCGGTCCATCATGCGAATGAGCATCGAGCCCGGGCCCGCCGCGTCGGCCAGGGCCGAACCGGAGATGCCCGAGAAAAACGTGAGCGAGACCACATTGGTATAGCCTAAGCCCCCGCGCCGATGGCCTACGAATTGGCCGGCGAATTTGAGCAAGACTTCGGTCAGAGAACCCCCGCTCATCAATTCGGCGGCCAGAATGAAAAAGGGCACCGCCATGAGGGGGAAGCTGTCGATGCCGGTGAAGGTTTCCTTGAGTAAGACCAAGAGCGGGAAGCTGTCCGAGATGAGCAGCGCCGTGACCGTGGACAGCCCAAGGGCAAACGCCACCGGAACCCCCAGAGCCAAATAGACGCAAACGGAAACCAAAAGAATGAGGCTGGCGCTCATGGCGATATCGGTGAGAAATTAGAGAGAGGCGCTTGCCGTGGCGTCAAAATGATCGTCATGGGCAAAGCGGCGTTCCAGCACGTAATCGCGCACGATCAGGAGCCAGTGAATGAGGGTGAGCGTGGCACCCACCGGCAGCGCCGCGTAGATGTAGGCGAAGGAGATTTGGGTGGCCGGGGTTTGCTGGTACTGGGTGCGTTCCATGTACTGCAAGCCAAAACCAATGAGAAACACAAAGAGGCCTGTGAGCAAGAGGGCGATGAACACGCGCACCGCCCGCGCGAGGGGCTTGGGCAGGCTGTCTTGGAGGTTCTCAACGGCAATGTGGCCGCCGTAGCGCAAAACCGGACCACAGCCCAAAAAGGTGAGCCAGATCATGAGGTGACGCGAGACTTCCTCGGCCCATTCGATGGATTGGCTCGTGGTGTAGCGCAATACCACATTGGTGAAGATGATCACCGACATGGCGGCCAAGATCAGAATCAGGGCCCAGCGGTTGAGGGCCAGAAAGTAACGCTCAAATGTGTTCATGCTTAGCCGCCGCGCACCCGGGCCCCTGGGCCCTGGGTGCAGTCGGATTCTTTATTTCACGTCTTGGATGCGACGGATGTTGTCGGCACCAAACTCTTTGGAGTAGTTGGCGTAGGCTTCACGCAGCGCATTGCGGAATGCAGGGCCATCGACGCGCTTGACCACGCTCATGCCCTCTTTCTCCAACTGGGCGATGCCATTGGCTTCGTCGTCATTGACCTTTTTGCGCTGAGCCGCCGAGGCGTGCTTGGCGGCTTCATAAAAGACCTTTTTGTCGGCATCGCTCAACTTGTTCATCACGCGGGGCGAGGTGATCAAGAGCGCGGGCGAGTAGACGTGGCCAGTGAGGGAGAGGTGTTTTTGCACCTGGGAGAACTTGGAGGCGAGGATCACGGGGATGGGGTTTTCCTGACCATCGACCGTGCCCTGCTGCAGGGCGCCAAACACTTCGGGGAAGGCCATGGGCGTGGGCTGGATGCCAAAGGCGCGATAGCCTTCCATGTGGACCTTGTTTTCCATGGTGCGCATCTTGAGGCCAGAAGCGTCTTCGGGCTTGACGATGGCACGCTTGTTGTTGGTCATGTGGCGAAAACCGTTTTCGGTCCATGACAGCGCGACCAAACCTTTGCTCGGGAACTTGGTGAGCAAGTCTTGGCCGATCGGGCCGTCGAGCACTTTGCGGGCGTGGTCGTAGTCGCGGAAGAGGAAGGGAATGTCCACGATCTTGACTTCGGGCACGAAGTTTCCAACGGGGCCGGTGGAGGTGTTGACGATATCGAGGGTGCCCAACTGCACAGCCTCGATCATTTCACGCTCGCCGCCCAAGGCACTGCTCGGGAACTGCTGGCACTTGTAGCGCCCTTGCGTGCCTTTTTCGATGTCATCGCAAAAGGTGGTGGAGCCCACACCATAGTGCGAGGTGGCGGTGGTGGCGTAACCGATTTTGAGGATGGTCTGGGCTTGCGCACCGCAGGTGGCCGCGAGCAAAGCCAGGGTCAAGAGGGAACGTTTCATCGAAGGTCTCCTTGGTTTGAAAAGCAATTAGCGGGAAGCCGGGGGCAGCTCGATGCCCGGGAAAATTTTGATCACGGCGCTGTCGTCCTCCCGCGCGAAACCGGCGGTGGAGGCTTGCATGAACATTTGGTGCGCGGTGCTCGAGAGGGGCAAGGGAAACTTGCTGGAGCGGGCCGTGTCGAGCACCAGGCCGAGGTCTTTGACAAAAATATCCACCGCCGAGAGGGGGGTGTAGTCGCCTGCGAGCACGTGCGCCATGCGGTTCTCAAACATCCAGCTGTTGCCCGCGCTGTGGGTAATGACTTCGTACAAATCGTGCGGGTCCACCCCCTCGCGCAAGCCCAGCGCCATGGCCTCAGCCGCGGCCGCGATGTGAACCCCCGCGAGCAATTGGTTGATGATTTTGACCTTGCTCCCTGCCCCGGCCTGTTTGCCGAGTTTATAAACCTTGGCGGCCATGGCCTCGAG
The DNA here is from genome assembly GCA_018883455.1 of Limnohabitans sp. Lineage (GTDB taxonomy): Bacteria > Pseudomonadota > Gammaproteobacteria > Burkholderiales > Burkholderiaceae_C > Limnohabitans. Next base: position 8,031 of record VEQC01000044.1, read on the forward strand.
CGCTCCAGCGCAAGCGGCGTAGGCGGCATCGGTGCCGGAAGTCATCATGGTGATCTGCCCCGCGGCGGCCTTGGCGGCCCCACCGGAGATGGGCGCATCGAGGTAGTGCAAGCCCAGGGCGTTGAGGCGGCGCTCGAAATCCACGGACACCTTCGGATCCACGGTGGAGCACATGACAAAAACCGAGCCGGGTTTCATGTGGGCCGCGCAGCCCGACTGACCGTCGGGGCCAAAGAGCACCGCCTGGGTTTGGTCGGCATTGACCACCACACTGATGACGACATCGCAAGCCGCGCCCAGACTGGGCAAATCGGGGCATGCGTGACCGCCCTCAGCGGCGAAGGCTTGGGCCACCTCGGCGCGGACGTCAAAAACATGGGGCGTGAATCCAGCACGGCGCAAGGAGGCGGCCATACCGCCCCCCATGGCACCGAGCCCGATCAAGCCCACGGTGGGCAGAGAAGAATTCATGTTGGGCGGCATCATAGACTTCGCGTCAGGGCAACAAGCTAGGGGTTTGCGAGGTCGTCACCGGCCCCAGCCGCGCTCAAACGCACACATGTTGTGCATAGGGTATTGTGGTCTGGAATGGCGCAGGCGGGTGAGCCCTTCCTACAATGACCTTTCAACGCCACCCCCTTTGCTCGCCGTTGGTGCGAGTGGTTGACACGGTCTTATCATGGCTCAACTGGAATCCCATACCGATCCGGACCTGCGTTGCGCATGCTGCGCGTATGTGATGCCGTCCGAGACGTCGGCAACGGGTTTGCGCTGTGGGCTGAAATATTTCACGAGCTCCGTGATCGCGCGCAAGTTTCTGCGCATGCAGCACTATCCGGAGGTGCAGGCTTCAAATGCCTGCGAAGCGTGGCAGGCGCGCCCCGCCCTGGAGCGCGCCCGCGAGGACTGACTATCGCGCCGAGATCAGGCTTGCCATTTGGCCGCCAAGGCCGCCACGCGCTCACCAAACTTGGCGGCGGTGTCGATATCGCCTTGGGGGATCTTGTCGGCACCGGCGTCCGAAGGCGCTTGCACCAGCAAGCCCACTGAGCCGCCGAGGTTGTTGACGTCACCCCGGGTGGCCGCTTGGGTATTGGCCGGCGCGAGGCCAAGGCTAACCCACAGACCGCCGTGCTGGCTGGCCAAGGTGTTCATGTAGGCCAGGGTCATGCCTTTGTCGCCGTTGAGGCTGGCGCTCACCGTGAAACCGGCGAAGAGCTTGTTCTGCCAGGCGCGGGTGAACCAACGCTTGGAGGAGGCGTCGGCGAATTTCTTGAACTGCCAGCTGGCCATGCCCATGTAGGTGGGGCTGCCCATGATGATGGCGGTGGCGGCGTCGAGCACAGCCCAATCGGATTCGGAGACATTGCCTTCGGCGTCAATGACCACCACATCGGCGCGAGCGGCCTGGGCCACGGCCTGAGCCACGCGTTGGGTATGGCCATAGCCAGAGTGATAAACGAGGGCGACTTTACTCATGGTTTTTTCCTTTCAAAGAAAAGCGGAGGGGAATTCGGTTGGTTCTGGGGGTTCAAGGCGCGAGGTCAAAGACCAAGACTTCGGCGGAGCGGCCTTGCGTGAGGGAAACGTGGGGCTCATCGGCCAAACGCAAGGCGTCACCCGCCTTGAGCGCATGACCATTGACCACCAACTCGCCTCGAATGAGGTGCACATAGGCTTTGCGACCCGGTGCGAGGGCGAGCTGGGCTTGTTCGGCGCCATCGAAACAACCCGCGTACAACGTGGCGTCGGCGTGGATTTTGACCGCCGCACCCTCAGGGCCCGCGATGGGGCAAAGGCGGCCACGCTTGGCGCTGGGGTCAACGTGCTGCTGTTCGTAACTGGGTGGGATGCCACGCACATTGGGCTCGATCCAAATTTGCAGAAAGTGCGTCCAATCCTGCGGTGCGTGGTTGAATTCACTGTGCATGACCCCGCGGCCCGCGCTCATGCGCTGCACATCTCCCGGGGGAATGCCCTTGACGTGTCCCATGCTGTCTTGGTGGGCCAATTCGCCGCTGAGCACGTAGCTGATGATCTCCATGTCGCGGTGGCCATGGGTGCCAAAGCCGCTCCCGGGCGCGACCCGGTCTTCGTTGATCACGCGCAAGTTACCCCAGCCCATGTGCTCGGGGTCGTAGTAACCGGCAAAGGAAAAGCTGTGATGACTCTTGAGCCAGCCGTGGTCGGCATAGCCGCGAGCCTCTGAAGGTCTGAGAGAAATCATGAACGCTCCTGTGTCAAGGATGAGCGCAGACTGTAGGGCCCAAACGGTGCTGGGGGATCCAATCGATTTGATCGCACCATTCAAATTTTTTGAATAAACTAGACCCCATGACCACCCCCCGTGACGTTCTCACCCCCGAAGCCTTCGCCCTGCTCGAGACCATCGATCAAGAGGGCAGCATGGCGGCGGCGGCACGCCGCTTGGGGCTCGTGCCCAGCGCCTTGAGTTACCGCACCCGTCAATTGGAAGAGACGCTGGACGTGCTTTTGCTCGACCGGCGCGCCAAGCGCGTGCGCCTCACGCCGGCTGGACAAGCCCTGTTGCAATCGGGCCAGCGTCTGCTCGCCGACATTGACGCCTTGGCGCGGCGGGTGCAACGGGTGGCCACGGGCTGGGAGAGTGAGTTCACCTTGGCGGTGGACGGCGTGATCGACCGACATACCGTGTTGGATTTGTGCGAGGCCTTCTATGCCTTGGGAGCGCCTACCCGCCTGCGCCTGCGCGAGGAGACCCTCAATGGCACGCTCGAAGCCCTCACCCGTGGCGAAGCCGATCTGGCCTTGGGGGTGCCGGGCAACCCCGGTGGCAGCGGAACGGTGCCAGGCATTCACAGCTTGCCCATCGGTCAAGTGGAATTCGTCTTCGCCCTCGCCCCTCAACACCCTTTGGCCAAGCTGCCCCAGCCGCTGTCGGACGCCCAAATTCGCCCCCATCGTGCGGTGGCGGTGGCCGACACGGTGCGCAGCGGACACTCGCTGACGGTTGGGCTACTGCCCGGACAAGAAGTGCTCACGGTGAGCCACTTGCAGCAAAAAATCGAAGCGCAAGCACGTGGGCTGGGCGTGGGCTTTGTACCCAAAAACCTGACTCGGGAGTGGTTCGCCCAAGGCCGCTTGGTACCGCGCAGTGTGGAGCGTGCGCCCCGCGTGGCGGCATTGTCTTACGCCTGGCGCATTCCAGATGGCCAAGACGGAGAGCGCGGGGGACGAGCGCTGCAATGGTGGCTCAAACAGCTCAAGAGCCCAACCACCCGTCAAGCCCTCTTGCATGAGGGTCGTGCTCGCGCTCGGTCCAAACAGGGGTAGACAGAAATGCCCAAGATCCTTTGCACGCGTTGGGGTTTGGCTGGGCTGCTCGTGTCCGCCTGCGGCCTGGTCATGGCGCAAAACACGCCCTGGATGCCTGAGCTCACGCGCCACTACCTCAGCCAGTGCAACCGAGGCTTGGTCGCTCAGGGCTTTGGGGCCTCCAAGGCGCAATCCATTTGCGGTTGCCTGGCCCCGCGCTTGAGCCAGGAGTTTGGGATTGAGGAGTTCGATGCCATGCAAGCCGCGCACATCAACCCGGAAGGGGCCCTGATTGACCGTCGCCTCTACCGCGTGGTGCGCGCTTGCCTACAGGGCAATGCCGCGCTGATTCGGCGTTTGAACTGAACCAGTCCTACACCCATTGGGTGTGAAAAACGCCCGGGCGATCCGTGCGCTGGTAGGTGTGGGCACCAAAGTAATCCCGCTGCGCTTGCAGTAGGTTGGCGGGCAATCGCTCGCTCCGATAGGCATCGTAATAGGCCAATGCACTCATGAGGGCAGGCACAGGGACGCCATTGAGCACAGCGGCTTGCACCACGCGGCGCAGGCCCGCCTCGCAACGCGTGAGCAAGGTCTGGAAATACGGGGCCATGAGCAAATTGGGCAGCGCCGGGTTGGCGGCATAACTCGCGCGAATCTCTTCGAGCAAGCGGGCACGAATGATGCAACCGGCGCGCCAAACGGAGGCCACTTGGTCAAAGGCCAGCGCCCAGCCATGCTGTTGGTTGGCGGCGCCCAGGATGGCAAAACCCTGCGCATACGCGCAGACCTTGGCCATGAGCAGGGCATCGTGTAAATCTTGGGCGGTGAGTGCGGTCGATACGCCGGGCGCGGCCTTCGGGCCCGCGAGCACGGCCGCGGCCTGCACCCGCTCGGCTTTGCGCGCGCTCATGAGGCGGGCATACACCGCTTCGGTGATGGTGGGGGCCGCGACGCCCATGTCGAGGGCCACTTGACTGGTCCATTTGCCGGTGCCTTTTTGCTCGGCCGTGTCCAGAATGAAATTGACCAAGGGTTGGCCCGTGAATTCGTCCACACGATCCAGAATGTCCGCGGTGATGGCGATGAGGTAGCTCTCGAGCGCGCCGCGGTTCCATTCGCGGAATTGCGCGGCTTGGGTCGGGACATCCCACCCGAGCACCGATTGCATGAGCGCGTAAACCTCGCCAATGAGTTGCATATCGGCATACTCGATGCCGTTGTGCACCATTTTGACCAAGTGGCCCGCACCGCCCTGCCCCATCCAGGCGCAGCAAGGCTCGCCATCGGCGGCGCGCGCGGCGATGGATTGCAGCAGGGGACGCACGCGCGGCCAAGCCTGCGCATCGCCACCGGGCATGAGCGCGGGCCCCTTGAGTGCCCCCTCTTCCCCCCCGCTGATGCCACAGCCCACCCAGTGAATGCCCAAGGCCCGTGCGCGCTCCAGACGGCGCGCGGTATCGGCAAAGTGGCTGTTGCCGCCGTCGATCACCACATCGCCCGGGGCGAGCATGGGCCAGAGGGCCTCGCAGAGCGCGTCCACAGGCGCGCCGGCCGGGACCATGAGCAACACGCAACGGGGTTGGGCGAGGCCCGCCACCACCGCCGCCAAGGAAGCGGCCACACCACTGGCCGTGCCCTGGGTCCGCTGGGCGAACTGGGTCCGTTTGGCGTCGTCTAGGTCATACCCTAAAACGGCGTGCCCCTGGCGCGAAAAATTCAAGGCGAGGTTTTCACCCATCACCCCGAGGCCAATGAGGCCCAAATCAAAACGTGTTGTGCTTGTCATGCGAAATAAAACAACCAGGCCCGCGCGGGCCCATCAGGCTTGGGAGGGTTCAGCGGCTTGCGCCGTCAGGCGATGGCGCAGGACCGTGTGCACCACCAGCGCGCACACGCCACACTTGATCAAATCACCCGGCACAAAAATCAAGGTGGTGGTCAGGGCCTGCCAAGGCTCCATCTGGGCAATGAGCATGAGCCCCACCACGCCCGTGGCGTGGACCACCAAAACGCCCCCCACCACGCTGGCGATGAAGGCCTGGATGGCCCCGCGCAGCGGCGTGGGCGCAGCCAAGAGCCCCATGACCCAGCCCGTGATGAGCGCCCCCAATGGCCAGCCGAGCAAATACCCGCTGGAGGGAATGAAAAAGACCCCGGGGCCGCCGCGCCCGCCGGAGAGCAGGGGCAGGCCAATGGCCACCGCAAACAAAAACAACAGTAAGGTGAACAAACCCAAGCGGGCGCCAAGCAAACAGCCCGCCAGCATCACGCCCAAGTTTTGCAAGGTGATGGGCACGCCAAAGGGCAAATCAATTTTGGGGACCAAGCCAAAAACCGCCATGAGGCTGGCAAACAAAGCCACCTTGGCCAGATCCAGGAAAGACGAACGATTCATGGGTTCTCCAATGTCGAACAAAAACCTCAAGGTTTGGTGTGGACGGTTCCGATGCGCACCCACAAAGCGTCGGCCACGCGTTCGGACCGCCGCAAGACTTGGATCACCAAGGGCGCGAGCAAACGAACGCCCCCAGACTTTCCCGTGCGCAGGCGATGGGCTTCATCGAGTCGCTGCCAAAGCGCAAAAAAGAGCTCGGTAAAGCGCAACACCAAACCAATTTGCAAACTCAGGCGCTCGGGATTGACCCCCAACCGCCGCAGGGGTTGCAAGATCCCCTCCACCGTGACCAGCACATCGGAGGGACGGGTGGTCAACACAAAGATGATACCCAAAGCGGCCAACGCCAAGAGGCGCAAGGTGGCTTTGAGCCCCTGGGCGGGATCTCCCACCACGGCATGAAACGCCATCACCAGCCCTGCCGCGATCAACGCTGGCATCAGCAAACGCCTGGCGCCGCGGAGCGCAGGCGCAATGGACAGCAAGAGGCTCAGGCAAATCGCCAGCCCCAAGCTCAGATACAGGATGGCGTCGCCTGCGCTCAAGCCCATGCTGGCCAAAGCAATGGCCAGCATTTTGCTCCCCGCGCTGCGGCGGTGGAGCCATGTGGGGGTATCGGCGTAGAGGCTGATCATGCGGATTCGAGTGGGCTGGGGGTCGCCCCAAACGGACGGGCTGCGACGTCAGCCTCATAGGCGGCACAGACCTCGGCAGGGGCGCCATCGGCCCGCACGCGCCCCGCCTCCAACCAAATCACGCGGTCGAAATCTTGCACGTGTGACAAAAGATGGGTGGACACCACCAATTGTTGGGGGACGACCGCGAATTCGCGGCGTAAACGCCATTGCGCGGGCAAATCTAGGCTGGCAAAGGGTTCGTCCAGCAAGAGCGTGCGGTGCGGCGCAATGCGCAGCGCGAGCCAACACACATACTGACGCTGCCCCTGGCTCAAGCTGCCCATGCCGCGTGAGGCCCACTCGCCCAGGCCGTGCGTGTGTAACCACTGCCGGGCCTGCGCGAGGGCTTGACTCCGCTGGGGCACCCAAGGTGAGAGGCTTAGCGCCAACTCCTCCTCCACGGTCGGAAAGATGATTTGGTCTTCGGAGCTCTGAAACATCAGGCCCAAGCCGTTGCATACCGTTACCGAGGCATCGCTGGGCGTGGGGGCAAAGTGAATCTCACCGCTGTCGGGTTGATCCAGTCCACTGAGGAGGCGAAAGAGGCTTGATTTGCCCGCACCGTTATCACCGATCAGTGC
>VEQC01000045.1 GCA_018883455.1 Limnohabitans sp.
CTAAACGAGAGTGCAGTCGGCACCGAGACGGATAAGTTGCTCTTGCCCCAAACCGTCTGCACCACATCCTCAATCACCAGCAGCAGACCAAAAGTCACCAACACCACGGTGAGCGGGTCGCGGTCTTGCAGCAGGCGAAAGCCGTAGCGGTCGAGCAAAACACCCAGTACCGCCATGATCAGCGGCACGGCAAGCAAGGCCACCCAGAAGTTGCTGTGCCCAGCCAGCGTGTAACCCAGGTAGGCGCCGAGCATGTAGAGCGAGCCGTGGGCAAAGTTCACCACGCGTCGCAAGCCATAGATCAAAGCCAGTCCAGAGCACATCACAATCAGCAATGCGCCGTACACCAGTCCGTTGAATAAATTGATGGTGAGCATGGGGGTCTCCGTCCTTAGCGCCACGCGGGCATGTCTACCGCCCGAATCAGACGCGTCTCTTGCGCCGTGATCAGGTGGGCCGAGGCTTGCAAATACGCCGCGAAATCCGGGTGGGTGTCGCGCGCGCGGCAGCGGCGCTCGTAGTCCGCGAGGTCGTCATAGCCCCAGAGGTGGACAAACTGGTTTTGCGGCCCCACCCAACTCGTGTAAAAGCCCAAAGGGTGCCCCAGGGTTTCGAGCAGCAGAGGCATGGCCAGCCGGTTGAAGACGTCCAAGAACTCGGGCATCTTGCGCAGCGCGATGGTGTAGATGCGGTGGTCGACCAAGGGTTTGTTGAGCGCCGTCATCTCACACCCCCGCCCGGTCGGCCAAGTGGTGGCCAGTCACAAACCCGAACGTCATGTTCGGCCCGTGGGTGATGCCCGCGGCGGGGTAGTTGCCCCCCATCATGCTCGCGCGGTCATTGCCCACCGCGTAGAGCCCCGGGATCACCGCGCCGTTGGCCTTTTTGACTTCACCCACCACCGAGGTTTGAATGCCATCGAAGGTGCCGAGGTCACCCATCACCACCTTGACCGCATAGAAGGGGCCCTGGGCAATTGGCGCCACACAGGGGTTAGGCTGGTGCTCGGGGTCGGCCAAGTAGCGGTTGAACGCGGTACGTCCGCGGCCGAACTCGCGGTCTTCACCGTGCTGCGCCCCCTCGTTGTAGGTGCGCACGGTTTGCTCAAGCGCCTGAGCATCAATGCCGGCTTTCTCGGCCAACTCACGCAAGCTCTTGCCCTGGAGCAAATAGCCGTTGCGCACGAAGCGCCCATGCGGCACAGGAGCGGGTTTGACATAGCCCAGACCGTATTTGGCCAGCGCCACTTTGTCACACACAAGCCACATCGCCGTCTCTTGATACTCTTTGGCGGCTCGAATCAAATCCGCGCCCACGTCGTGGTACGAGTTCGATTCGTTGGTAAAGCGCAAGCCGTTGCGCATCACGCCAATCACGCCAGGCTTGTAGCGGTCGAGTAAGTGCGGGAAGACGCCATATTGCCCATGGCCATAAGGCACTTTGGAGACCGGCATCCAGGCTGCGGCGTCTTGAAAACGCAGGCTCACATCGGCCCCCACAGTCTCGGCCAGACGCACCCCATCACCGGTGTTGGTCTCGGGAGTGGGCGAGAGGTGTTCGCCGCCGCGTTTTAAGTGGGGGTAAGCCTGGGCGATGCGCCGCACATCTTGCGGAAACCCTCCGCAGGCGAGCACCACACCGTGGCGCGCCTGGATGCGGTAACTCCCCTCATCTTTGGCGTCAATGCGCACCCCCACCACCCGCTCGCCCTCAAAGAGGATCTCGCGCGCGGGGCTGCTCGTGAGGATCGGAATGCCCAAGTCCAGCGCCGATTTCGCCAAGCGTGCCGCCAGGGCATTGCCGCTCGTGACTTGCACGGCCCGACCGTAGAGCAACAAGTCCTTGAGGTGGCTCGCGAGTCGGCGCGCCACGTAGAAGAACGAAGTCAGCGATTGGGTGAAGCGAAAGAAATGCTTGAGATCGGCGTTGGAGGAGTTGAACATCATGCCGATAAAGGTGATCGTGCGCAGCGGTGGCTTCAGACGCGCCATGTCTGAGCCCAAGCGGCGAATGTCATAGGGTTGCGCCAGGATCGAGCGGCCCACCGGTGCGCCTCCGGGCACATCGGGGTGGTAGTCAGGGTAGAGCGTGGGGACAAACTTCATCTCAGTCTCCCGCTCGAAGAAGTCCACCATCTTGGGGCCGTTTTCAATAAAGGCCTCTACTGCGTCCGCATCAAAATACGCCCCGGTCTCCTGCATCAGGTACTGCCGCACAGCGTCGCGCGTGTCGCTCGGGTTTTGCTGTTGCCCGTGGTGGGAGAGCGGTATCCAGAGCACCCCGCCCGAGAGGGCTGTGGTGCCGCCAAAGACGGGCTCCTTCTCCACCACCACCACCTTGAGGCCGCGCTTCTTGGCGGTAATCGCGCAGGCCAGCCCAGCGGCGCCCGATCCCACCACCACCACATCGCATTGCAAGTCTTCACGCATGGCAATCCTCCAAAATTCAAGACTCAAGTGGTCTGGTTGAAACCGGGCCGAGGCACCATGTCCATGAGCATGCAAGACATGCCACCATCGACCACCAATTCCGCCCCATTCAGATAGCCCGAGCGCGGGCTCGCCAGAAACAGCGCCACGTGCGCGATGTCCTCGGGCTCGCCAATGCGGCGGCTCGCCGTCACCGCTGCGCGCTTGGCCTCAAAACCGGGTTCTTCGTAAAACTTCGCCGAAAGGGGGGTGCGAATCATGCCGGGGCATATCGCGTTGCTGCGCACGCCCGAGGGCCCCCACTCCACCGCCATTTGCCGCGAGAGCTGCAGCACCGCAGCCTTACTCGCGCTGTAGGCCCCACTGCCGCTTTGCGGAAAGAGGCCGGCAATGGAAGCCACGTGCACGATGCTGCCCACACCGGCTTCGCGCATCTCGGGCGCGAAGGCCTGGGCGCAATGCAAATAGCCCCCCAAGTTGATATCGAGCACACGCTGCCAATCGGCAGCTTCGAGGCGGTCAAGCCCACCCGCGCGCAACAAGCCGGCGTTGTTGACGAGCACACCACAGGGCCCGAGAGCTTGGTGAATTTGCGCCTGCGCCGCAGCCACGCTTGCCCGGTCGGCCACATCGCAGTGCACCGCCAGCGCTTGCGCGCCATGGCTGCGCATGTCTTGGGCGACTTGCGCGACCGCCTGCGCATTGCAATCGAGCAAGCCCACGCGAGCGCCTTGCGCGGCGAGTTGCTGCGCGATCGCCGCGCCAATGCCACTGCCCGCGCCCGTCACCACACAGACCGTATCTTTCAATTTCAACCATGCAGAGGACTCTTGCATCACCCGTTCATCCCGTCATCCAAGTGAGCGGAATTTTTTGTCGGTCGCGCCGTTTTGAATTTGACGAATCCGGCTAAGAACAGGACAATTCGTGCATGGCAAAAACCAAATCGGTCAATCCAAGGGTTATCCCGAGCTACGATTTGTACGGCGATGCCGCGGCGCCGGGTTGGAACAGCTCGTTCAATTTCGAGTGGATCCCGCAGCGCTCAACCCTCTACAACTTCGTGATTCAGCCGCATCGGCACGAGTCCTTCATCCAAATTCTCTACCTCATCGAGGGCGGGGTGGACATGCGGCTCGATGACAAACGCATCCAAGCCCAAGCACCGTGCCTCTTGGTGGTACCCGCCGGCCATGTGCACAGCTTTCACTTTTCGAGCGACATCAACGGGCCCGTTGTGACCGCGACCCAGCGCGCATTGGAGTCCGTGGCCAATGCCGTCATGCCCGAGTTGCTCGAGACCATCCGCACCCCCAAGGTGCTGGGGCTGCAAGCGCAAATGCGCTACATCGATCAGCTCATGCCCTTGTTCTTGGCGCTGGAACAAGAGGCGCGCACGCATGCGGTGGGACAAGTCGCTGCGGGCATGTCCTTGTTGATGGCGCTCATGGTGCAGGTCAATCGCCTCACCCAACTCTCCGATCACCACAGCACCGGGCCGCAGCAAACCCTCTCGCGCAAGGCGCAGCAGATTGAAAAATTTCGCGCCCTCATCGATCGCGATTTTCGCCAGCAGCATTCGCTCTCGGTCTACGCCAACGAGATTGGCGTGACCGTTGGCCAGCTCTCACGCCTGTGCCGAGACGTGTTGGGCTACTCCAGTCAAGATTTGGTCAATCAGCGCATCTTGCAAGAGGCGCAGCGTGAGCTCGTCTACACGAGCATCCCCATCAAGCAGCTCGCGGCCGAACTCGGCTTTGGCGACGAAGCCTACTTCAGCCGCTTTTTCCGCAAGCACACGGGCGTGACCCCGAAGGTCTACCGCGCCAATGGCTTGCGCGAAATCAGCCAGAGCGACGCCACTCAGGCCGTCGCTGTCTCCCCCGCGTAAGCCTCCACCGGCAAGCAGGTGCAAAAGAGGTTGCGGTCGCCGTACACATTGTCCACACGGCCCACGGGCGGCCAGTATTTGTTGCCCGCATCGGGCAGGGCCGCTGCCACCTGGCGCGTGTAGGCGTGGGACCACGTCTCGGCCATCACACTCGCCGCCGTGTGGGGGGCGTGCTTGAGGGGGTTGTCGTCTTGTGGCCAGAGGCCTTTCTCGACCTGCCGAATCTCGGCGCGAATGGCGATCATGGCGTCAATAAAGCGGTCCAACTCCGCGAGCGTTTCGCTCTCGGTGGGCTCGACCATCAAGGTGTTGGGCACGGGGAAGGAGAGCGTGGGCGCATGAAAACCATAGTCCATCAAGCGCTTGGCCACGTCCTCGGCCATCACCCCGCAGGTGTCTTTGAAGTGGCGCAAGTCCAGAATGCACTCGTGCGCCACGTGGCCCGCTGCGCTCGCGTACAGGGTGGGGTAGTGCGGCGCGAGGCGACGGCTGATGTAGTTGGCCGAGAGAATGGCCGTCTCTGTGGCTTGTTTGAGGCCTTGCGCGCCCATCATGCGGATGTACATCCAGGAGATGGGCAGCACGGCCGCGTTGCCCAAGGGGGCGGCGCTCACCGCGCCCACGGCAGCCGCGCTGCCCGCAGCGCCCAGTCCGGCCGCACCCACGGCTTGCGCCGTGGCGTGGCCGGGCAGGAAAGGGACGAGGTCTTGCACCACACACACCGGGCCCACGCCGGGGCCGCCGCCGCCGTGCGGAATGCAGAACGTCTTGTGCAGGTTCAAGTGGCTCACATCGCCGCCAAACGCGCCGGGTGCGGCCAAGCCCACCAAGGCGTTCATGTTGGCGCCGTCCACATACACCCGTCCGCCGTGCGCGTGCACCAGGGCGCACAAATCGCGCACCTGCGTCTCAAACACCCCGTGCGTGCTGGGGTAGGTGATCATCACCGCGGCCAGGCGCTCGGAATGCTGCTCGCACTTGGCGCGCAAATCGTCCATGTCCACGTTGCCGTCGTCATCGCACTTGGTGACCACCACCTGCATGCCCGCCATTTGCGCACTCGCCGGGTTGGTGCCGTGGGCGCTCGACGGAATGAGGCAGATGTCACGGTGGCTTTCGCCACGCGCGCGGTGGTAGGCCTGAATCACGAGCAGCCCGGCATATTCGCCTTGCGAGCCCGCGTTAGGCTGCAGGCTAATGCCCGCGTAGCCGGTGGCCTGGCACAGCCACTCGCGCAGCTGCGCGTCGAGCTCGGCGTAGCCCTGCATCTGGTCGGCGGGCGTGAACGGGTGGGGCAGGGCGAATTCCGGCCAGGTGATGGGAATCATCTCGCTGGTCGCATTGAGCTTCATGGTGCAGCTGCCCAGTGGAATCATGGTGCGGTCCAGCGCCAAGTCTTTGTCGGAGAGCTGGCGGATGTAGCGCAGCATGCCCGTCTCGCTGTGGTAGCGGTTGAACACCGGGTGCGTGAGGTAGGCGCTCTTGCGATGCAAGGAGGCCGGCAGGAGCGACGTTGCCGATTGCGCCACCGTCTCAAACGACAGCGCCTTGGCGCTGCCCGTGGCAAACAAACTCCAGAGCCGCTCGATGTCTTCGCGGGTGGTGGTCTCATCCAGGCTAATGCCCACAAACCCGGCGCGCGCGCCGGCAAAGCGGCGCAGGTTCATGCCATGCGCCACGGCACGGCCGTGCACCGCCTGCGCGGCTTGGGCGCTGCCCAGGTCAAGCGTGAGTGTGTCAAACGCGCTCTCGTGCAAGAGAGAGACACCCAGCTCGCGCAGCCCCGCCGCGAGCACCGCGGTGTAGGTGGCCACGCGCTGGGCGATGCGGCGCAAGCCCTGCGGGCCATGGTAGACGGCATAGAGGCTCGCCACCACGGCCGGCAGCACCTGCGCGGTGCAGATATTGGAGGTGGCCTTCTCGCGGCGGATGTGTTGCTCGCGCGTTTGCAAGGCCAGTCGGTAGGCGGGCTGGCCGTGCGCGTCCACGCTCACCCCCACCAAGCGCCCGGGCATGGAGCGCTTGAGCTCATCCCGGCAGGCCATATAGGCCGCGTGCGGGCCACCCGCGCCCATGGGCATGCCAAAGCGCTGGGAGGTGCCCACCACAATGTCAGCGCCCCACTCGCCGGGGGCTTGCAAGAGCGTGAGGGCGAGCAAGTCCGCCGCCGCAATCACCAAACCGCCCTTGGCCTTGTAAGCCGAGACCCACTCGCGCCAGTCACACACCTCGCCGGACGCGCCGGGGTACTGCAGCAACACCGCAAAGCTCTCGCCGTCGAGTGCTTCGCCTGCGCGGCAGCTGCGCACCTCCAAGCCCAGGGGCTTGGCGCGCGTCTCGATCACCTCGCGCGTCTGCGGCAGCACTTGGTCGTCCACATAAAACACATTGGATTTGGACTTGCTGCTGCGCCGAGCGAGCGTCATGGCCTCGGCGGCCGAGGTGGCCTCATCGAGCATGGAGGCATTGGCCATGGCCATGCCCGTCAAATCGCACACCAGCGTCTGGAAGTTCACCAGCGCTTCCATGCGGCCTTGCGAGATCTCGGCTTGGTAGGGCGTGTAGGCCGTATACCAAGCCGGGTTTTCCAGCACATTGCGCAAAATCACGCCCGGCGTGTGCGTGCCGTAATAGCCTTGGCCAATAAAGCTCTTGTAGAGCTTGTTCTTGCGCGCGATCTCGCGCAATTGCGCAAGCGCCCCCGCCTCAGGAATCGCCTCGGGCAGGGCCATGGTGTCCGTGCGCGCGATGGCGGCGGGCACGACCGAGGCCATCAAGGCCTCGCGCGAGGGCACGCCAATCTCGGCAAGCATGCGCGCCTCATCGGCCGCAGAAATGCCCACGTGGCGTGCCACGAATTCGCTGGGGTTCTCCAGGGCCGCCAAAGCGGCTAAAGGGGTGAGGGCGGTGTTTTGCATGGTCAGGCGGTGAGTTTTTCGTAGGCCGTCTCGTCGAGTAAGGCGTCGAGCTCGGCGGGGTTGGAGAGTTTGATCTTGAAGAACCAGCCCTGGCCCAGCGGATCGCTGTTGGCCAGCGAGGGGTCGTTGCGCAAGTCCTCATTGACGGCGGTAATCTCACCGGTGAGCGGCATGTACACATCGGCGGCGGCTTTGACCGACTCCACCACACCAGCCACTTCCTTGTGCGCAAAGCTTTTGCCCACTTCCGGCAAATCCACAAACACCACGTCGCCCAAGGCGTCTTGCGCGTGGTGGGTGATGCCCACGATCGCCACATCCCCCTCGACCTTCACCCATTCGTGTTCTTCTGTGTACTTGAGTCCCATCACGCGCTCCTTGTTAAAAATTGAATTGTCACGGGGTCGCCCCCAACGGTTGTCAGGCTCGATTCTTCCTCATCCGCGGTAGTAGCGGTTGGGCACAAAGGGCAGGGGGCTCACCTCCATGGGCACGGCCTTGCCGCGCACCATGGCGTTGAGCCGAGTCCCGAGCGCCGCATAGGCGGTCTCGACGTAAGCCAAGGCAATGGGCTTGTTCAGGCAGGGCGCGAGTAAGCCACTGCTCACCTCGCCCACGGTCTGGCCCTGCGCGTCTTGCAATTGCACCTGCTCGCGCACGGGCACGCGCTCGAGCCCGACCAAACCCACGCGCTGGCGCCGCAAGGCGCGCGTGCCATCGAGCTGGCCCAGCACCACGTCTGCGCCCAGGAAGCCGCCCGCGCGAGCCCCGCCCGTGCGGCGTACTTTTTGAATGGCCCAGCGCAAATCCGCTTCCACCGGGGTGGTCTGGGGGTCCAGGTCGTTGCCGTAGAGGCACAGGCCCGCCTCCAAGCGCAGCGAGTTGCGCGCCCCCAGGCCAACCGGGGCCACCTCGGGCTGCGCGAGCAGGGCGCGGGCAAAGCCTTCTGCCGCTTCTGGGGGCAGCGAAATCTCAAAGCCGTCTTCGCCGGTGTAGCCACTGCGCGTGACATACAGGGCGTGGCCTTGCCACGCTTGGGCCTGGCCCGTCATGAACACGAGTTGGGACACCCCAGGGAGCAGCCGCTCGAGCGCCTCATGCGCGCGTGGCCCCTGCAAGGCGAGGAGGGCGCGATCGAACTGCTCGTGCAACTCGCACGCCCCTTGTAAGTGCGCACGCAGGTGGGCGAGATCGGCGTGTTTGCAAGCCCCGTTGACCACGAGAAACAAATCCTCGCCCCGGTTCACAAACATCAAATCGTCCAGAATGCCGCCCTCGGCGTTGAGCAGCAAGCCGTAACGCTGGCGGTGCAACCCCAGGTCGGCCACATCCATGGGAATGAGGCGCTCCAAGGCCAGCGCCGCATCCGCGCCGCACAAAACCAGTTGGCCCATGTGCGAGACGTCAAAGAGGCCCGCCGCTTCGCGGGTGTGCAGGTGCTCGGCCATGAGCCCGGCGGGGTATTGCACCGGCATCTCGTAGCCCGCAAAAGGCACCATGCGCGCACCCAATTCCAGGTGCAAGGCGTGTAGCGGGGTTTTGAGCAATGAGGCATCAGCGGTCATACAGGCTTTCATGGGCAAAAACACCACGGTCTTGGCCATGGCGTGCCCTCGCTGTCCGCTTTACCTGAGAGATTCGCCGGGAGCGCACATGCGCCCTGCGGGTTGCTCCTTCGGTGGGTGCCATCGTGCAATGACGCGACACCTCTCTCCAGTGAGGTTCCGCTCCGGTGGAGCGGTCGTCAGTCCTTTTGCCTGAGCGTTCAGCGGCAAAGCCCCCTGCGCCTTCGGCGGCCCGGCAAAACCGGACTCTCTCCTGACAATGGGAAATTCTAGCTCAACTGTTCCCGTTGGACCTCAGGGGATTCACGCAGCGCCCGCGCCCCTCCACCTTAAAACAGGTGCAATCCACGGCGTATTGCCGCATTTGGCCCTTTTCAATACCGGGAATGCTCGCGTTGCGCGCTGCCGCAGCGGGCACAAACACCTTGGGCAGGAAGACCTTGCCCACCTTTTTGCCATCCGTTAACTCGACTTGGGCGCTGTTGCATTGCACCGGGCCATCCAGGCCATTGCGAATCTCAAAGAGCAGGGTATGCGTATCACCCTTGGCCCAGCCCGCGTTGACCGCCAACTTGGCGCGCTCGGCTGCCGAGAGTGTCACCTCCTGCGGGCCTTCCTTGTTGCTCGCAAAGGGCGACCAAGCCTGCGCAGGCAACACCGCCAACGCAAAGCCCAGGGCAACCCCCCAAAAACCGCGCAATGCCCCGCGTAACACCCCGCGAAATACCTCGCTCAACACCCAGCCCCACACGCCACGCATGATCAGTTCTTGCGCGCTGCCCAGAACACGGCGCCCTTGGGCCCATAGCGCTCGGCGTGCGGCACATCGCGCCCCACGGAGAAGGTATCCCCCACCTTCAAATGCGTCACCTTGCTGCCCATCGTGAGCCAGTACTCGCCTTCGACCACCACGGCATCGGTGTCAAACGGGTGCGAGTGCGTCGTGTTCTCGAAAAGAGGCTCCCAAGTTCGTACCAACACCTCGTCAAACCCCTGCGCCAACTTGCGCGCCCGAAACCCTTCAAAGTCTTCCGACATGGCCATGCCCCTTGAAACAACACCAAAAAGTGTGCCACGAATCCATTTTCCTTGTGGGGAAGGGGGGAGGTTTGTCTTAGGATGCGGACATCCGCGGAGCCAAGAAATGACCCCCAGCCATCTCGACCACATCACCGTCACCGCCCCAACCCTCGCCGAAGGCGCTGCCTGGGTGGAGGGCGTGCTCGGGGTGACCCCCCAGCCCGGAGGCGAGCACCCCCGCATGGGCACCCATAACTTGCTCATGCGCTTGAGCCCCAACACCTTTTTGGAAATCATCGCCATCAACCCCGCGGCCCCCGCGCCGGGGCGTCCCCGCTGGTTCGACCTGGATCGCCTCGCCCCGCACACGCCCCCCGCGCTCTCCACCTGGGTGGTGCGCTGCGAAGACATCCACGCGCGTGCGGCGGCGGCTCCAGAGCCCTTGGGCCTCATCGAGCCCATGAGCCGTGGCGCACTCCAATGGTTCATCACCATCCCGCCCGATGGCCGCGTGCCCCTCGATGGCGTGGCCCCCGCGCTCATCACCTGGCAAACCGAGGGCCACCCCGCCGCTCGCATGCCCGAGTTGGGCCTCTCGCTCTTGGCCTGGGAAATCCACCACCCCGAACCCGCACGCGTGCACGCCCTGCTCAAAGCCTTGGCGCTGCAAACCCCCGTCAGCGTGCACGCCACGGCCCCAGGCGCGCGCCCCCACCTGCGTGCACACCTGCAAACGCCGTTTGGGCCAAGGGTGTTGGGCTAAGCCCGAGTGCCAGAAGCCGCTGCAGGACGGCACAACCAGGCCGCCCCCCGAATGCCGGAGGAATCCCCGTGCACAGCGGGCCGCACCGGCGTGTGAACCGGACGGTGAAAGGTATAGCGACTGATGGCCTCGGGCAGCAGAGGGTAGAGCGCCTGCACTTGGCTCAGGCCCCCGCCCAGCACAATCACCTCGGGGTCCAGCAAATTCACCACTTGCGCCAAGCCCCGCGCCAAGCGGTCGGTGTAGCGCAGCACACTCGCCCGCGCCGCCGCATCGCCAGCCGACATGGCTGCCACAATGGCGCGGGCGTCGAGCGTTTGGCCCGTCACCCGGGCATGGTCGCGCGCCAACCCCGGCCCAGAAATCCATGTCTCCATGCACCCCTGCAAGCCGCACCAACACGCTGGCGCCTGCAATTCTTCGGGGCGGGGCCAAGGCAAAGGGTTGTGCCCCCATTCACCCGCCAGGGCATTGGGGCCGGTCCAAACCTCGCCGCGCAGCGCCAATCCACCGCCGCAGCCCGTGCCCAAAATGACGGCAAAGCTCAGGCCCGTGCCCGCTGCCGCGCCATCCACCGATTCGCTCAAGGCCAAGCAATTGGCATCGTTTTGCACGAACACCGGCGCGCCCAGGCGCAGCGATAAATCTTTCTGCAGAGGCTGGCCGTTGAGGCATTGGGTGTTGGCACCCCGCACCTGCTGGGTGTGCGCGTCAATGCAACCCGGAATACCCACCCCTACCGGGTGATCGGAGGGCAAGTCGCAAGCTGCGCGGGCCCGCTGCACTTGCGCCACCAAGTGCTCCACCAAGGCCGCGTAATCGTGGCTGGGCGTCGCCGTGCGCTCGCGGTAGCGAAACCCCGCATCGGGCCCGAGCACCGCCACCTCGGTTTTGGTGCCGCCCAAGTCCACGCCTAGCCATAAATCCGAGGGGGAAGTCATGCGGGCATTCTAGGAGTCCACAGGCGCGCGCGCCTCCACCCCCGCCAGCCGCGCCATCACCGGCCCCACCAAAATGCGGTAAGTGTCCAAATCAAACGCGGTCTCCGCTTCGCCCCAAGAGAGCCCAGAAACCCGTGAGCACCATGTGCCCAAGTAGCGCCAGTCTTGCACGCGGTGCTTTTGCACCCAATCGCCCCGCGTCTCCACCAGCTCAATGGCCCCTGCGTGGGGCCAGGCGTGCACCTGCATGGCTTTGAGCGCCAGAAACAGCCGCTCATCGTGGCTCGCGCGGTCTTCCAGCCCCACACAGCCGCCCCGGCAGGCCTTGATTTGCACCCCAAAGCAGCCCCTGGCCGTGGCTTTCTCTAGCCCCAAGAGCGCCAAGCACAAGCTGTGGGTGCGGGCGAGCTCGCGCAGCTTCTCTTGCGCCGCGTGGCGCGAGCCAAACAAACCGTAGAGCCCCTCCACACGGCCAATGTCCGTCTCCTTGCTGTTGACCACCACCGGACGCAGCCCCGTGCCACTGGCCTCCAAACGCAAGGCATGCAAATGTCGCAAACGCCGCAGGCGAATGTTAAAGAGCGGGCTATGCGCCTTCACCATTTGCGATTCCAAGAGCAAAGCCCCAAGCTCGCCCGCCGTTTCAATAAAGTCCACCCGACGCGTTTGCGCCACCATGCGCGCCTCATCCGCCGCCCGCAAATGCGACAACACCCGCGCCCGAATGTCCACGCTCTTGCCAATGTAGAGCGGCAGCGTCCCATCCCCCCGAAAGATGTACACCCCACTCGTGCGCGGCAAGGCCGCTAGGCTTTGGGGGTCGATTGGATGGGAACCAGAGAGGGCATCCATGGGTACTGCTTGGCCCATTCCGAAGGGCGAGTCGTTAACTGTCCAAATCCATCTGCGGCCCCTGCCGCAGCGCAGCGAATTTCTCGGCCATGGTCGGGTTGCCACGCGTGAGCTTTTTGAGGGTGACGTCTTGGGCCTTGTCATTGGCCAAGCGCAAGTTGCGATCTGCGCCTACCAAAGCGTCACGGGTTTTTTGCAAGTGATCGATGGATTTATCAATCTCCTTGATCGCCGTCTCAAACTGCCGGTTCGCCAAATCGTAGTTCCGCGCAAAAGCCGTCTTGAACGACTCCAACTGATCCTCAAACTTGGTGATGTCAATGTTTTGCGCCTTCACCAAGGCCAGCTCCGTTTTGTACTGCAGGGCATTCTGCGCCGCGTTGCGCAAAAGCGTGATCATGGGAATGAAAAACTGCGGACGAATCACATACATCTTGGGGTAGTGGTGGCTCACATCCACAATGCCCGTGTTGTAGAGCTCGCTCTCAGGCTCCAGCAATGACACCAGCACCGCGTACTCGCACTTCTTATCCAAGCGGTCGCGGTCGAGTTCCTTGAGGAAATCCACATTCTTTTTCTTGGTGGCCGTGCCATCGCTCTCGTTCTTCATCTCGAACATGATGGAGACCGTCTCCACCCCCGAGGGGTCAAAGTCGCGGAAGATGTAATCCCCCTTGCTGCCCGTGCTCGCGTCGTTGTCCTTGCCAAACTGTGCATGCGCAAAAGCCGTCGCACGCAGTTGCTCGAACTGGGTCTCGCAGTGCTGCTCCAGCGTCTCCCCCACCATCTTGGTCGAGAGCTTGGCCTTGAGGTCGCGCAAGCGCTCGATCATCTCGTCGCGGTCCTTGATTTGCGTCTCATACCGATCGCGCAAGGATTGCGCCTCCAAGGCCTTCTCCGCCGCTGCCAGCTCGAGCTGGCTTTTGAGCGCATCGCGCTCGCGCTCCACCTCACTGCGCGCTTGTGTCACGGCCAGGGTTTGCGCAATCTCTCTGGAGGCAAGCTCGGCCTTCAAGGCATCGCGCTCGCGCTCCACCGCACTCAAGGCCTGCGCGACCGAGAGTTTGAGCGCCGCCTCCTTGGCTTCGAGCTGCGAGTTCAGGGCCGCAATCTCCGCGTCCTTGCCCGCCGCCGTTTTCAAGAACTCTGCGGAGGCCTGCGCTTTGGCCAGGGCCACCGCGCTCTCGCGCTCCGCTGCAGCGGCCTGAAGCCGTTCGTGCAACTGCTCCTGAAAATCCTTGTCGCGCACCTGCTTGAGCAAGTCGGCATAACCGGCCTCGTCAACCTGGAAGGCCTTGTGGCAGTGGGGGCAGATGATTTCGTTCATGGTGGGAAGGAATGGGATTGACCGCGAGTTTAATCCCGCGAGTGTGGGGTGGGGGCGGGCTCGGCGGGTGAGCCATTCTTCATGCCATCAACAAGTCAAACGCCATGGGTACGCCCCCCAGCAGCCGGACTCACCCTTAAGCCGCCTCCCGAAAAAGCGCATACCGCTGCGCCAGCCTCTCCCGATCCGGGCGGTCTTGAGTTCGCTCGGGCAGGTGTAGGGTGCCGCCATCGAGGTGCTTGAGCGCTTCCAGAATCGGGCCATCGCGCTGGCTCAAGAGACGGTCTGAAACATGGAGCTTGTAGTCCGGGTCAATGCCAATCAAGTGGGCATCAAACGCGGCATGATGGATCTTGGAGAGGGGGAGGCCATTGGGCACCACGGGCTGTCCCCAGTGGGGATCGTTGTCCGAGATGATGTGCGCCGCATCGAGCAGCAGTGCCTCGGGTAGGCCGGAGAGGGCGCATCGTCCCTTGTAGGCCAAGATAACCGCCTCCCGAAACGAGGCTTGGTGTAAGCGCTGCTTCACCTCCCGCAACGCATAGCGTCGCTCAGCCGCCGTTTGCGGTGCCGTCATTTGGGCGTTGGGCACACCAAACGCCACCTTGGCCTTGAGCGCGGCGGCATTCCAGTCGGCAATGAATGCGGGGAACACGGCCTTGTAGCGGCCGGGGGCGATGCCTAAAAAGTAAATGATGGGAATTTGCTTTTCCCAAGCCGCTTTGAGCCAACGGTTATCGGCAGCCTCGGGGTTTTGCCCCATGAAGGCATATTCCACCCATTCGCTGCCTTCATAGATTTGCTGATGCACCTGTTTTTGGTCGTCATACCAAACCTTGCGCCCAGGGGTTGGAAACACCGTTTTAATGGAGAGCAGATAAGGCATGGACTGGGGCTTAAAAATACCCCGCTGCGGGTTGATGAGCGGCACCCGCTGGCCATTGAACTCAAAGCCTTGGCTCAAAATGGCCGAGGTTAAATGCGCGTGAACCTCCGAGAGCCGCTTGACCCGTTCAAAGGCAGCCGCCCGCATCAAAGTGACCCACGTTAAATGTTGATCCAATGTCAGTGAGAGTTTTCAGTCTAGCTGTATTTCATTGCAAATTCAATCGTTGCCTGACCTCCTGCGGTGTTGGGATTGCTGGAAACAGACTCAAATGCAACGCCTTTTCCGCTTTGGTCTTGGGTAGCCAGGTGCCCGGAGCTGGTGGCTTTTTTCCAATCGATTGATGCGGACGCAGTGTGTTGAAGT
>VEQC01000239.1 GCA_018883455.1 Limnohabitans sp.
GGTCAACACCATCCCCGGCTACAACGACGCCATCGACACGCCCGAGCAGGCGGTCGAGATCGCCAAGAAAATTGGCTACCCCGTCATGATCAAGGCCTCCGCCGGCGGCGGTGGCAAAGGCCTGCGCGTGGCCAACAACGACAAAGAGGCCTTCGAGGGCTTCTCCTCCTGCCGCAACGAGGCGCGCAACAGCTTTGGCGACGACCGCGTCTTCATCGAGAAGTTCGTGGTCGAGCCGCGCCACATCGAAATCCAGGTGCTCGGCGATGGCCACGGCAACGTGGTCTACCTCAACGAGCGCGAGTGCTCCATCCAGCGCCGTCACCAAAAGGTGATTGAAGAGGCGCCTTCGCCCTTTATTTCCGATGCCACCCGCAAAGCCATGGGTGAGCAGGCCGTGGCCTTGGCCAAGGCGGTGAAGTACCAAAGCGCGGGCACAGTGGAATTCGTGGTCGGCAAGGATCAGGACTTCTACTTCCTGGAGATGAACACCCGCTTGCAGGTGGAGCACCCGGTGACCGAGTGCATCACAGGCCTCGACCTCGTGGAGCAAATGATTCGCGTGGCCGCCGGCGAGAAGCTGGCCTTCACCCAAGCCGACGTCAAGCGCGAGGGCTGGGCCATCGAGTGCCGCATCAACGCCGAAGACCCCTTCCGCAACTTCCTGCCCTCCACCGGGCGCTTGGTGCGCTTCCAAACCCCTGAGCAATCGATGTTCCAGTCCGACATCGAGAAGCGCTACGGCGTGCGCGTGGACACCGGCGTGCAAGAGGGCGGCGAGATTCCGATGTTCTACGACTCCATGATCGCCAAGCTCATCGTGCACGGACGCGACCGCAACGACGCCATCGCCAAAATGCGTGAAGCCCTCAACGGCTTCATCATTCGCGGCATCAGCTCCAACATTCCCTTCCAAGCCGCCTTGCTCGCCCACCCCAAGTTTGTGAGCGGCGAGTTCAACACCGGCTTCATTGCCGAGCACTATGCCCACGGCTTCCGAGCCGAGGACGTGCCGCACAGCGATCCCAACTTCCTCATCGCCCTGGCCGCCTTTGTGCGGCGCAAGTCGCGCGAGCGCGCGGCGGGCCTGAGCGGGCAGCTGCCGGGCTACGACGTCAAGATTGGCCAGGAGTACACCGTGGTCGAGCTCGGACACGGTGGCCAAAACCGCTACACCGCCGTGCACGTGGACGATTTCCCCGGCCAGCATGGCGTGGCCGTGATCAAGGTGGGCGATAAAAACTACGCCATCGAGAGCCACTCGCGCCTCAACGACATTCGCATCACCGGCACCGTCAACGGCCAGCCCTTCACGGCGCAGGTCGAGCGCGGCACCGCCAAAAACCCGCTCGCCCTGCAAGTGCAGCACAACGGCACGCGCATCGAAACCCTGGTCGTCTCCCCGCGCATGGCCGAGCTCCACCGCCTCATGCCCTTCAAAGCACCGCCAGACCTCAGCAAGTTCTTGCTCTCGCCCATGCCGGGCCTGCTCGTGGACATTGCCGTGCAAGTGGGCCAGAAAGTGCAAGCCGGCGAACGTGTGGCCGTGATCGAAGCCATGAAGATGGAGAACGTCTTGCTCGCCGCCCAGGACGCGGTGGTCAAGTCCATCGTCGCCACCAAGGGCGAATCGCTCTCGGTGGACCAAGTCATTGTGGAGTTCGAATAATGTCGGCGCGTCCCTTCAAAGTGCTGGGCGTGCAGCAAATCGCCATTGGCGGGCCCGACAAACTGCGGCTGCAAAAGCTCTGGGTGGACATGTTTGGCCTGGAGATCACGGGCACCTTCAAGAGCGAGCGCGAGAACGTGGACGAGGACATCTGCGCCATGGGCCAAGGCCCGTTCAAGGTGGAAGTCGACCTCATGCAGCCGCTCGATCCCGAGAAAAAGCCTGCCGTCCACACCACCCCGCTCAACCACATCGGCCTGTGGATCGACAAACTCCCGCAGGCGGTGGAGTGGCTCACCGCCCAAGGCGTGCGCTTCGCCCCCGGCGGCATTCGCAAGGGGGCGGCGGGTTTTGACATTTGCTTCCTGCACCCCAAGGCCAACGAAGAGTTCCCCATTGGGGGCGAGGGCGTGCTGATCGAACTCGTGCAAGCCCCGCCCGAGGTGGTGAGCGCCTTCGAAAAACTAGCCGGGCAAGCCGGTTAAGCCAGCGGCGGGATCCCTAAAGGGCGCAATCGACAAACGCCGGGATCCACAACCGGCGCGATCCACAAACCCGAGATCCACAACCGGCGAGATCCACAACCGGCGAGATCCACAAACCCCGAGATCCACAACCGGCGAGAACAGCAGCCCCCAGGGCCGCTCGCTCACTCGCCGCGCTGGCGTGCCCGCGCCTTGGCCAGGGCCGCTTCAATCACGGCGCGTTTGCGCGCGGCTTCGCCCTCTGCATCGGGCCCCTCTAGACCGTGGGTGTGGCTCTCTAAATCGGCCAGCTTGGCCTGGGCTTTGGCGATTTGCCGCTCGGTATGCGCTTGGGCCGCCCGCACGAGGCGCAGTTGGCGGGCCTCGTAGCGCTCAAGCGCTTGCTCGGCCTGGGCGCTGGACCACGCGTCCCAGCCGGTCTGGCCGGGCGTGACGTTCAAGAGTGCGATGCAATCGACCGGGCACACCGGAATGCACAACTCGCAGCCCGTGCAATAGGGCTCGATCACGGTGTGCATGCGCTTGTGCGTGCCCAAAATGGCGTCGGTGGGGCAGACCTCGATGCACAGCGTGCAGCCAATGCACCAGGCTTCATCGATCACGGCCAGCTGGCGTGGGCCCTCGGCGCCGCATTCGGGGTCCAGCGGCAGGGCTGGGCGGCCCGTGGCGCGTGCCAAGCGGGCCACGCCCTCGCTGCCGCCGGGTGGGCAGCGGTTGATCTCGGCCTCGCCATCGGCAATGGCCTGCGCGTAGGCGCGACAGTCAGGGTAGCCGCAGCGCGTGCATTGCGTTTGCGGCAGGAGGGCGTGCAGTGCCTCGACGCGACTCACTTCGCCCGGGTGCTGCGCCGCGCGCGCGCCTTGTTGGCGGTGGCGCTGGCGGTTTTTGTGCTGGCGCGTTTCTTGGGGGCGGCCGCTTTGCGGCGCGCGCCCGGCTCGTGCTCCAGAATGAAGGCCTTGACGTGGGGGTAGACCACCTCGCGCCAACGACGGCCACTGAAGATGCCGTAATGCCCGGCGCCTTCCACTTCCATGTGATGGTGCTCACGCCGCACGATGCCCGTGCACAGGTCGTGCGCGGCTTCGGTCTGACCACTGCCCGAGATGTCGTCGAGCTCGCCTTCCACGGTGAGCAAGGCCGTGTTGCGAATGTCTTGCGGGCGCACGCGCTCGAGTTGGCCTTTGGGGTTGCGCACATCCCAGGTGCCGTTGACGAGTTTGAACTCCTGGAAGACGGTGCTGATCGTCTCCAGGT
>VEQC01000046.1 GCA_018883455.1 Limnohabitans sp.
TATGGCGACGCCCCAGCCTGCGAGGCGGCTTTTGCGCGCGCGGCGCACCGCGTGGAGCTCGACATCGAGAACCAACGCCTAGCCGCTCTGGCGCTGGAGCCGCGTTCGGTGCTGGCGTGGAAGGAAGACGGTCGCTTGCAAGTGCGCATGAGCACCCAAATGCCCACTGGGGTGCGCACGGCCATTTGCAATTTGCTCAAGCTCCCGGCCGAAGCGGTGCGCGTGCAGCTGGGCGATGTGGGGGGCGGCTTTGGCATGAAGACCGGGGCCTACCCCGAAGACTTGGTGGTGGCTTGGAGTGCCCAGCAGTTGGACGCTCCCGTCAAATGGATTGCCGAGCGCGGCGAGGAGTTTCTCTCCAGCGCCCACGGGCGCGACATTCGCGTGCGCGCGGGACTCGCCCTCGATGCCGATGGCCGTATCCTGGCGCTGCGCATTCAAACCCTGGCCAACGTGGGCGCCTACGCGAGCATGACGGGCGTGGCCATTCAAGTGCTCATCGGCCCCTGGGTACAAACCAGTGTGTATGACATCCCGCTCATTGACGCGCACTACACCGCCGTGCTCACCAACACCGCGCCCACGGGCGCATACCGAGGCGCGGGACGTCCTGAGGCCATCTACAACATCGAGCGCTTGATGGATGAGGCCGCGCGCGTGAGCGGCATTGACCGGGTCACGCTGCGCCGGCGCAATTTCATTCGCCCCGAGCAAATGCCCTACCAAAACGCGATGGGGCAGACCTACGACACCGGCGCGTTTGAGTCCATCTTGGACCAAGGCTTGACGCTGGCGGACTGGGACGGCTTTGCCAAACGCGCCGCCGATTCAGAGGCCAAAGGGCTCTGGCGGGGCTTGGGCATCGCCACCTTTTTGGAGTGGACGGGCGGCAACGCCTTGGAGGAGCAGGTCAATGTGCGCATTCTCGACGACGGGGTGATCGAGGTCTTCTCCGCCGTCAACCCCATGGGCCAGGGCATCGGCACCACGCTGGCGCAGCTGGTGGTGGATGTGTTTGGCGTGTCGCTCGACAAAGTGCGCATCGTCATGGGCGACACGGACCGGGGCAATGGCTTTGGCAGCGCGGGCTCGCGCTCCATCTTCACGGGCGGCTCGGCCGTGCGGGTGGGGGCGAGCGAGACCCTCGCGCAAGCGCGCCGCCTCGCCGCCGAGGCGCTGGAAGCCGCAGCAGAAGACTTGGTTTACGAGGCGGGTGAGTTCAGCGTGGCTGGCACCGACTTGCGCATCAGCCTCGCGAGCCTGGCGCAACGCCAACCGCAGGGCCGCATCGAGTGCGACTCCAAAACCGTGGCCAACGGCCCGACCTGGCCCAACGGCTGTCACATTTGCGAGGTCGAGCTCGATCCCCGCACGGGGGTGGTGCGCATTCCGCGCTATGTCTCCATGAACGATGTCGGACGCGTCATCAACCCCCGCATCGTGCGCGGCCAGCTCGTGGGCGGTGCCGTGCAGGGGCTGGGTCAGGCGCTCACCGAGGGGGTGGTCTATGACCGCGAGAGCGGGCAGCTGCTCACGGGCTCGCTCATGGACTACGCCGCCCCGCGCGCCGACGATGCGCCTGAGACCTTCATCACCGAGATGGACACCTCGATTCCCTGCCGCAACAACGTGCTCGGGGTCAAAGGGGTGGGCGAGCTCGGCACCATTGGGGCCACCCCTGCGCTCGTCAACGCCGTGGCCGACGCGCTCGCGCGTCAGGGGCGTGCCGCGCTCGCGCCGCGCCTGCAAATGCCGCTCACACCGCAGCGTTTGTGGACCGCCTTGCACGCGGCCTGAGCGCTTAGCAAATTCGGGGGAGGGGGTCGGCGCTGAGCCAGTCAATCAGGCGGGTGCCGCCCAAGCGCGTGCGCATTTGCACCACGCCAGGCGGCTCGGCCACGCACGCGCCAATGCAGGCCGCGCCCGCGCCCAAGGGGTGACGGCGCAGCGTCTCCAGGGCGGCCGCTTTGGCCTCGGCCGGGCAGACCACCAGCACCCGACCCTCGCAGGCGAGGTTCAAGGGGTCGAGCCCCAAGAGCTCACAGGCCGATTGCACCGCGGCGTCCACCGGCAGGCTGGCTTCGTCCAGCCAAATGCCGCATTGCGATTGGTGCGCGATTTCGTTGAGCGTGGCCGCCACGCCACCACGGGTGGGGTCGCGCAGCACCCGCACTGTGGGCACGGCATCGAGCAATGACGCGACGAGGCCGCTGAGGTCGGCGCTGTCGGACGTGACCGACAAGGCCAGCCCCAATTCACCCCGCGCAGCCAAGATGGCCATGCCATGTCGGCCGATGCTGCCCGAGACCAGCACGGCGTCGCCCGCTTGGGCGCGTGCGCCGCCCAAGTCGCGGCCTGCGGGCAGGGCGCCCACCCCCGTGGTGCTGATGAACACGCCATCGCCTTTGCCGCGCTCCACCACTTTGGTGTCGGCGCACACCACCGGGACACCGGCTTCTTGCGCCGCGGCCCCCATACCCGTGACGATGCGCACCAAATCGGCCAAGGGCAGGCCTTCTTCCAACACAAAACTCGCGCTCAGATACAGCGGGCGCGCGCCCATCATGGCCACGTCATTCAACGTGCCGTGCACCGCCAGACGGCCGATATCACCGCCCGGAAAGAAGAGGGGGCTCACCACATGGGCGTCGGTGGCCATCACCAAGCGCTCGCCCAGGGCGGGCAGCACCACGCCGTCGTCGGCGCTGTGCAACCACGCATTGCCCAAGGCCGGTAGGAAGACTTGCGCGATGAGCGCGGCGGTGGCGCGTCCCCCCGCACCATGGGCCAGCGTGACACGGCCCTGCACCAAGTCCAGCGCGGGCCCAAAGCGCGCAGCGTCGGCGGCGGCGCTCATGGGGCGACGCGCTCGCGCCAGCGCCCATAGGTGAACTGCGCCGCGCACGCGCCTTCGGAAGACACCATGCACGCGCCAATGGGGTGGTCGGGCGTGCAGCCCGTGCCAAAAATGCGGCAGTCCTGCGGTGCGATGGCCCCGCGCAGAACCGCCGCGCATTCACACGCTTTGTGATCGGGCACATCGAGGTCGGGCACGCCAAAGCGCTGCTCGGCGTCGAAGTGCGCAAAGCGCGGGCGCAGCGTCAGGGCGCTGTGGGGCAGATGGCCCAAGCCCCGCCAGGGAAACTGCGCGCGGGTGGTGAAGACGCGGTCGATGGCGTCGAGCGCGCGCGCGTTGCCGCTCGCGCGCACGGCGCGTGTGAACTGGTTTTGCACGCGCGCCTCGCCGGCGTGAATCTGATCGATCAACAGGCCGATGGCTTGCAACACATCGAGCGGCTCAAAGCCGGTGATCACGATGGGCTTGTGGTGGCGCTGGGCGATGGGCGCGTAGGCCTCGCTGCCAATGACGGTCGAGACATGGGCCGGCCCCAAAAAGCCATCGAGGGCGATGGGCTCGGGGCTCTCCAAAATGGCGTTCATGGCCGCGGGGGTGAGCACATGGTTGCACAACAGACTGAAATTGCGCACCCCCTGGGCCTCGGCTTGCAACACCGTGAGCGCCGTGGGTGGGGTGGTGGTTTCAAACCCGAGCGCCAGAAACACCACCTCACGATCCGGATGCGCCTTTGCCAAACGCAGCGCGTCCAGGGGCGAGATCACCATGCGCACATCGGCCCCTTGGGCGCGCGCGAGCTGCAAGCTCTGGCGGTTCGAGCCCGGCACGCGCAAGGCATCGCCATAGCTGCACAAAATCACCTCGGGGCGTTGGGCCAGCGCAATGGCTTGGTCTAGCCGCCCCATGGGCAAGACACACACCGGACAGCCCGGTCCGTGGATGAGTTGCACCGAGGGCGGGAGCAAATCGGGCAGGCCGTGGCGGGCAATGGCGTGCGTGTGCCCACCACAAAACTCCATCAACCGATAAACCCGTCCGGCTTGCACGCGCTGCGCGATGGACTCGGCCAGCCCTCGGGCGAGGGCGGGATCACGGAATTCGTCCACGTATTTCATGGGCTGCTCGCTCGCCAAGCGACCGAAGCCATCAACGCCAGGGTGGCTTGCGCCTCCTCGGGGTCGAGGCGCTCCAAGGCAAAGCCCACGTGCACGATCACGTAGTCGCCCACCGCCAGGTCGTCGATCAATTCGATGGAGACTTGTTGGCGCACGCCTTCGAGTTCCACCCAGGCTTGCTGGTGGGGCAGGATCTCAACCACGCGGGCGGGAACGGCTAAGCACATGGGGTGGGATTGTCGCGCAAGAAGGCTTGCGCGACCCAGACTTGGCCCAGCGCGATGGCCGCGTCGCCACAGGGCAAGTCGCGCGCTTGAAAGACATCGAGGCCATGGTGGGCGACCCGTGCGGGCAAGTCCCGCGCCAGGGTGGGGTTGGCCAGACAGCCCCCGGCAAAGACCACCTGGCGCAGGCCCTGCGCCGCGCCAGCCGCGATGGCCCAGTCGGCCAAGGCATGGGCCCAGGTGGCTTCAAAGCGGGCGGCGGCAAGGCCCACATCGGGCTCTTGGAGAAGCGCGGCCATGATGCCGCGCCAGTCCAACTCGCCCTGGGCATCGATGCGCCAGGTCTGTGGCCAAGGTTCGGCCGGGCCGTGCTGCGCCGCCGCGCGGGAGAGCGCCAGCGCCGCGCCAGGCGTGGTGTGCTCGCCCAAGCCCAGGAGCACGGCGGCGGCATCGAAGAGCCGTCCCAAGCTGCTGGTTTGCGGCCAGCGCTGCGGCTTGGCCAGCAAGTCAGCCACAGCCCGTGCATGCGGCTTGGCGCCCAGGCGCTTCTCGATGGCAGGCGTTTGGCCCAGTGCATGCAACACCGCGGCGGCGAGCCGCCAAGGCTCTTGCGTGGCCCGGTCCCCACCGACCAGGGGAATGCGACGCAAATGCCCCAGGCGTCCACCCTGCGCGCCCGCCACGCGCAACAACTCACCGCCCCAAGGCTCCCCATCGCTGCCCAGCCCAAAACCATCGAGGGCCAGCCCCAGCACGGGGCCCGTGAGCCCCCACTCGGCGCACACGGCGGCAATATGGGCGTGGTGGTGCTGCACGGCCAGGGTGCGCACGGCTCGTGTGGCGGCGAGCTGCGCGGCGTGTTGGGTGGAGAAGAAATCGGGGTGGGCATCGTGCGCCACGCATTGCAGCGGGGCATCCGTCTCCCGCGCCATCCACTGCAGGCTCTGGTGCACCCACTCGGTGTGCCGCGCGCGCGCCGCCAAGGTGTGCAAATCGCCCAGTTCGGGCGAGAGTTGCCAGTGGGTGCCGTGCCAGGCGCACACGGTGTTGCGCTGGTCCGCCCCCAGCGCCAAAACGGGGGCCCCCAGAGGCGCGACCCGTGGCAGGTTCATGCGCGCACTCGGGCGCGCAACCAGTCCACCCACGCGTCCATGCCGCTGCCCTCGGTGGCCGAGAGTTGGAAGATTTGCACGTCGGGGCGAATCTGGCGCGCGTAGTCAAGCGCGCGCGAGACGTCAAAGCGCACATGCGGGAGCAAATCGCACTTGTTGAGCACCAGCACATCGGCGGCGCGGAACATGTCGGGGTACTTGAGGGGTTTGTCTTCGCCCTCCGTGACCGAGAACACCACCACCTTGTGGTGCTCGCCCAAGTCAAAGGCGGCCGGACACACCAAATTGCCCACGTTCTCGATGAGGAGCACGCCTTCGGGCAAGAGGGGGAGTTGCATCAAGCCTTGATGCACCATGCGTGCGTCCAAATGGCAGCCCTTGCCCGTGTTGATTTGCGTGACCGGCACGCCGGTGGCTTCGATGCGCTCGGCGTCGAGTCGCGTTTGCTGGTCACCCTCGATGACAGCCACGGGCATCGTGCCCTGCAAGCGGCGAATGGTCTCCACCAGCAAGGTGGTTTTACCCGCGCCGGGGCTGGACATCAGGTTGAGGGCGCGCACACCGGCGCGCTGGAGCAGCTGTCGGTTGCGCGCGGCTTGGGCGTCGTTGCTCGCGAGCAGATCGGCCTCTAGGTGCACGAGGCGGCTCTCCCAGCTGGTGTCAGGCAAGGGCGCGGGCATGGCGGGCAGGGGGGTGTGGCATCCGCAAGTGGTACACATGGCAAAACTTCCTATTCAACCCGCAAGTCGAGCAACTGCATGCGGGTGCCGGCTTGGGCCACCAAGGCGGTTTGCTGACAGGCTGGACAGATATCATAAAGAACCTGCATGGCCGCTTCGTGACCGCAGGCGGGGCAGCGGCCATGGCCGGCCTCGATGCGCAGCTTGACTTCGGCGGTTTCGGCGCAGGTACCCCGTAAGGCCTCGGCCAGAGCCCAGCGCAAGGCCTCGGGCTCCACGCAGGAGAGTTCGCCCACCACCAAATGGATCTCGCGCACGCGCGCGAAGCCCTCGCGCACCGCCGCCGCTTCAATGATGTCACGGGCGTTGAGCGCCAAGGAGAGTTCATGCATGCGCGCAGTCCTTGATCTGGCGCAGAAACGGGCGTAGACCGTCGGGCGCACTTAAGGGCAAAATAGACCACAAGAGGCGCGCACCCTCGGCAATCGAGGGCGCGTGCATGGGCAGGACCATCGACAAGGACACCGAGTGGCGAGCGCAGAATTGGAGGCATTGTTCAAGAAGCACGCACACGATGGTACCCGTCTGGTGCAAGCGCTGCATGATCTACAACAAATGCGTGGCTGGTTGCCCCCCGATGATCTCGCCAGCCTGGCCCAGGGCTTGGGCTTGACGCTGGCGCAGGTGCAGAGCACCGCAAGCTTTTACAGCTTCTTCTACACCCGTCCAGTGGGCGAGTACCGCATTTTGTTCTCCGACAACATCACCGACCGCATGCTTGGCAGCGAGGCCTTGATGCAGCGCCTGTGTGAGGCCCTGTGGGTCGAGCCCGGCCATGTCTCGGAAGACGGTTTGGTGAGCGTGGACCGGACCTCCTGCACGGGCTTGTGCGAGCAAGGCCCGGCGCTGCTGGTCAACGGCTGGCCCATGGGCCGGGTGGACGCGGCGCGCATCGACGCCATCGCCCAGGCGGTGCGCACGCGCCTGCCCCTGGACCAATGGCCGCGCGCGTGGTTCGAGATCGAGTCGCCCATTCACCGGCGCGATTGGCTGCTCAGCACCACCCCCCCGGCCGGCGCGGCGGTGGAGGCGGCGCTCGCGCGCAGCCCCGAGGCGCAATTGCAGGCGGTGATCGATTCGGGCTTGCGCGGGCGCGGCGGGGCGGGCTTTGCCACGGGCCAGAAATGGCAGGCGTGTCGCGCGGCCGAGAGCACGACACGCTATGTGGTGTGCAACGCCGACGAGGGCGAGCCCGGCACGTTCAAGGACCGCGTTTTACTCAGCACGCACTTTGACGATGTGATCGACGGCATGTGCGTGGCGGCCTGGGTTTTGGGGGCGCGCCAAGGCTTCCTCTATTTGCGTGCCGAATACCGTCACCTGCTCGCCCCATTGCAAGACCGTTTGGCCGAGCGCCGCGCCCAAGGCCTCTTGGGGGCGGGTGCGTTTGGCGGTCGGCTCGACTTTGACGTCGACATACACCTTGGCGCCGGGGCCTATATTTGTGGCGAGGAATCGGCGCTCATCGAGTCGCTCGAAGGCAAGCCGGGCAAGCCCCGCATCCGTCCGCCCTTTCCCGTGACCCACGGCTACCGGGGGCAACCCACGGTGGTCAACAACGTGGAGACCTTTGCCTGGGTCGCGCGCATCGCGCTCGATGGGGCCGAGGCCTGCCGCGCGCGCGGCACGCCGCAGTCGGCCGGTACCAAGGTCTTGTCCATCTCGGGCGACGTGGCGCGGCCGGGGGTGTACGAGATTCCCTTTGGCATGACCGTGCGCGAGGTGCTCGCCTTGTGCGGCGGGGAGGGCGCCGCCGCCGTCACCACCGCGGGCGCGGCGGGGCCCTGCCTCGCGGCGCACGAGTTTGACCGCCAGATCGCGTTTGAGGATGTGCCCACCGGGGGCTCCATCATGGTCTTTGGCCCCGAGCGCGATTTGTTCGACCTCGCCCGCAATGTGGCGCACTTCTTTGCCCACGAGAGCTGTGGCTTTTGCACCCCTTGTCGGGTGGGCACGGCGGTCAACGCGCGCTTGCTCGACAAACTCGATCGCCACCATGGCTCGCCCTATGACTTGCAGGAGATGGGGCGCATGCACCGGCTCATGCAAGGCGCGAGCCACTGCGGCTTGGGCAACACCGCAAGCCTGCTCCTCCATGACCTGCAGGTGAAATTCCCCGAGGCGTTCACGCGCCGCTTGCACTCGACCGACTACGAACCGGCCTTTGATCTGGATGCGGCCCTCTCGCAAGCCCGCTGGATGACCGGCCGCGACGATCCCGGCGCCCATTTGGGCGACAACCTCAGTGCCCACCTGGGGCAGCCTTGGCCCACGGGCGCTGCCCCGAGTGCGCCAGAAAGCGAACCGACATGAGCGACGCCTTTACCCTCGATGGCCAGCCCGTGCCCTTCACGCCGGGCCAGACGCTGATGCAAGCCGCTCGCGAGGCGGGACACTACATCCCCCACCTCTGCTGGCACCCCGACTTCACAGCGCATGGCTCGTGCAAGCTCTGCACAGTCAAGGTCAATGGCCGCTTCAGCACCGCCTGCACCACGGCGGCGAGCGCGGGCCAGGTGGTGGAAAACCGCAGCCCCGAACTCGACGAGAAGCGCCGGACCCTGCTGCAGTTGCTGTTTGTCGAGGGCAACCATTTCTGCCCCTCTTGCGAAAAGAGTGGGGACTGCGTGCTGCAAGCCACGGCCTACGAGATGGGCATGCTCTCGCCGCATTTCGACCATTTCTTCCCCGATCGTCCTGTCGATGCCTCCCACCCCGACGTGCTGCTCGACTTCAACCGCTGCATCCTGTGCGAGCTGTGCGTGCGCGCGAGCAAAGAAGTCGATGGCAAGTCGGTGTTCGCGCTCGCGGGGCGGGGCACCCAATCGCACCTCATCGTCAACAGCCCGAGCGGCCAACTGGCCGATACCGATTTCGCGCTGACGGACCGTGCCGCGCAAGTGTGCCCGGTGGGTGTGATTCTGAAAAAACGCGTGGGCTTTGCCGTGCCCATTGGCGAGCGCACCTATGACCGAGCGCCCATCCGCGTGGTGCAAGTCCCCGCCCGCGCCAAGCCCGAGGAGTCCGCATGAACGCCCCCCAACGCAAGCTGCGCGTGGCCACGGTCTCGCTCGCGGGCTGCTTTGGCTGCCACATGTCCTTTCTCGACATCGACGAGCGCTTGTTGCCCCTGCTCGATCACGTTGAATTCGATCGCTCGCCCCTCACCGACATCAAACATTGCGGCCCTTGCGACATTGGCTTGATCGAGGGCGGCGTGTGCAACGCCGAGAACGTGCACGTGCTGCGCGAGTTTCGCGCCCAGTGCAAGGTGCTCGTGGCGCTTGGGGCTTGTGCCGTCAACGGCGGCTTGCCCGCGCAGCGCAACCATCTCCCGCTCGTGGATATCCTGCAAACGGTCTACCGCACCGGCCCGGGTTTGGTGCCGGGCAGTCAGATTCCCAACGACCCCGAATTGCCCTTGCCCCTCAACCAGGTTCACCCGGTGCACGAGGTGGTGCGCATCGACTATTTCCTCCCCGGTTGCCCGCCGTCGGGCGACGCCATTTGGTCTTTTCTCCAAGACTTGATCGCCGGCCGCGAGCCCCAGTTGGGCCACGGCTTGCTGCACTATGACTGAGCGACCCATGTCTGAACTCGAAACCGCCCAATTGCCCCCGGAGTCGTTGCGCCGCGTTGCCATCGACCCAGTCTCGCGCGTGGAAGGTCACGGCAAAGTGACCCTGTTGCTCGATCAAGACAACCGTGTGCAGCAGGCGCGGCTGCACATTGTGGAGTTTCGTGGCTTTGAGCACTTCATCCAAGGCCGGCCCTATTGGGAAGTGCCGGTCATGGTGCAGCGCCTCTGCGGCATTTGCCCGGTCTCGCACCACCTTGCTGCGAGCAAGGCACTCGACCGGGTGGTGGGGGCGGATCGCTTGACACCCACCGCTGAAAAAATGCGCCGGCTCATGCACTACGGCCAGATGCTGCAATCCCATGCCTTGCACTTCTTTCATTTGTCTTCGCCCGATTTGCTCTTTGGCTTTGAGGCCGAGGCCGAGCGGCGCAACATTGTGGCCGTCGCCCAGGCCCACCCGGACATCGCGCGCAAGGGCATTTTGTTGCGCAAGTTCGGCCAGGAGGTGATTCGCCTCACGGCGGGCAAGCGTGTGCACGGCACCGGCTCGGTGCCCGGCGGGGTGAACAAAAACCTCTCGGGTGCGGAGCGCTTGGCCTTGGCGCGCGAGGCCGACCAGGCCGTGGCGTGGAGCGAGGACGCGGTGGCCATCATCGCCGCCATGCACGCGGGCAACCCCGCCCTCTACGACCGTTTTGGGCATTTTGAGTCGCCCTTCATGTGTCTGGTCGATGGCCAGGGCACGCTCGACTTTTACGACGGCGGGCTGCGCGGCATCGACGCGCAAGGGCAGATTCTTTTTGATGGCCACGACGCGCAGGATTACAACGCCTTGATCACCGAGTCGGTCAAGCCTTGGAGCTATATGAAGTTTCCGTATTGGCGTGACCGCGGCCCCGAGGCCGGTTGGTACCGCGTGGGGCCACTCGCGCGCGTGCAGACCTGTGACCGCATGCCCACGCCCAAGGCGCAACGCGCCTTGGAGGCCTTCAAGGCCTACCACGCGCCGGGCCTGGCCTTCGCCTCGCTCGCTTACCACTGGGCGCGCATGATCGAGATGCTTTGCGCGGCCGAGACCGTGCAGGCCTTGCTGCAAGACGACGACCTCGAAGGCCAAGACTGGGTGGTGCAAGGCGAGCGCCGCCGCGAGGGGGTGGGCATCATTGAAGCGCCGCGCGGCACGCTCATCCACCACTACCAGGTGGACGAGAACGACTTGGTGACCATGGCCAATCTGATTGTCTCGACCACCCACAACAACGAGGCCATGAACCGAGCGGTACGCGACGTCGCGCGGACTTACTTTGACGGCCGTGAGGTGACCGAGGGCTTGCTCAACCACATTGAGGTGGCCATCCGCGCTTACGACCCCTGCCTCTCGTGCGCCACCCACGCCTTGGGCAAGATGCCCCTGGTGGTGGAGTTGCACGACGCCCAAGGCGGCTTGGTGGACAGGCGGGTTCGCGATTGAGCCTCGCCCCGACCTTGGTGCTCGCCTGGGGCAACCCCAGCCGAGGCGATGATGCCCTTGGCCCCGCGCTGGTCGAGGCCTTGCAGCGCTCGCCCTGGCCGGGCGTGGAGTTCTTGCTCGACTTTCAATTGCAGGTCGAGCACGCCCTCGATTTGCGCGATCGCGCCCGCGTGCTCTTTGTGGACGCGGCCACCGCAGCGGATTGGTCGCCCGAGGAGGCTTTTCGCATCACGCGGGTCGCCCCCGCGCCCTCGGCATCCATCACCTCGCACGCGCTCTCGCCGCAAGCCGTGTTGCAGGTGTTTGTGGACATCGAAGACACGCCTCCGCCCCCCTGTTGGCTGTTGGCGATTCGCGGCGAGGCCTGGGAGCTGGGCATGCCCCTCAGCCCGGCGGCCCAAACGCGTCTGGAGGCGGCCCTCGCGTGGGCGAGGGCGTTTCTCTGCACCCCACCGTAAGGCCACGCCCTGTGCCACAATTCCGGCACTTTTTCAATAGCATCGGTCGCCTCATGCGTTTGCCCCAGATTTCCTCTCCCCATCGTCTGCTGAGCGTGCTTGGCGTAGGCGCGATCTTCTTGCTGCTCAATGCGGCGGTGCGCTTGGGGATGGTCTTCTTCTCTGGCGAGTGGTCGGGCCTGGGCTTGGGCGGCTGGCTGGGCGTGTTTGCCGTGGGGCTGTGGTATGACTTGGCGGCGCTCGCCTATGTGTGGCCCATCTTCGCCCTCTGGGCTTGGGTGTGCACGGCGGGTGGGCGAGGGCGGCGAATTCACGCCCTGGGCTTCATGGTCCTCTTTGTGCTGGCGCTCTTTGGTGCGATTTTTGTGGCGGCCTCCGAGTTCGTGTTCTGGAACGAATTTGGCGTGCGGTTCAATTTCATCGCCGTGGACTACCTGATCTACACGCGCGAGGTGCTGGGCAATATTCGCGAGTCCTACCCCATGGGCTGGATCTTGACGGGCCTGGCCGTGCTCACCGCAGGCATTGGCGCGCTCGTCTGGCGACCCCTGTGGCAGCAGGCGCTGGGGCCGGCCGATGGTTTTCCTCGGCGCAGCCTGCAGTTGGGCATCGCGCTGGTCCTGCCCGTGTTGTCGTTCACCTTGGTGGGCGATGGACCCAAGGGCTGGTTTCAAAATGCGGGCGCGCGCGAACTCGCGAGCAACGGCTATTACGATTTTTGGCGCGCTTTTCGCAACAACGACCTGAACTACGAGACCTTCTACAGCACCTTGCCCGCGGGCGAGAACCTGGTGGTCACCCAGGAAATGCTGCAACGCGTGCAGGCCACAGCCGCCACCCGCGAGCCGCGTGCCACACACGCCCGCGTCTACCCGAAGGTGGAGAAACCCGGCGCGCCCTACAACTTGGTGCTGGTCTCCATGGAGAGCTTGGGAGCGGAGTTTGTCGAGGCCTTGGGCGGCGAGGCGGGGCTCACCCCCAACCTCAACCGCCTCTCGCGCGAGGGCCTCTTCTTCACCGCGACCTACGCCACCGGCTTGCGCACGGTGCGAGGTCTCGAAGCCCTCACCTTGTCACTGCCGCCCTTGCCCGGACACGCCATTCCGGTGCGCAAAGACAACAAGGGTTTTGCGACCCTGGGGGGCGTCCTGCGTGAGCAAGGCTACGACACCCTCTACCTCTACGGGGGGTATTCGCCCTTTGACAACATGCTCGACTTCTTTGGCGGCAACGACTACGAGGTGATTGACCGCACCCGCATCGACGCCAAGGACATCAGCCACGAGACCATTTGGGGCGTGGCCGACGAAGACCTCTTCAAACTCGCGGTGCGCGAGCTCGATGCGCGCTCGGCCAAAGGCAAGCCCTGGTTTGCCCACATCATGACCACCTCCAACCACCGGCCCTTCACCTATCCGGACAAGCGCATCAACATTCCCTCGGGCTCGGGGCGGGCTGGCGCTGTGAAGTATTCCGATTGGGCGGTGGGCCAGTTCTTGGCCGAGGCCAAACGCAAACCCTGGTTTGACCGCACCATTTTCGTGTTGGTGGCCGATCACACCTCGCAGGGCCGGGGGCGGGTGGATTTGGAGCCCAAGAACTTTCGCATCCCCTTCATCATCTATGCCCCCAAGCTCATCGCGCCCAAACGCGTCGATGTGCTGAATTCGCAAATTGACGTAGCGCCCACCGTGCTCTCGCTCATGGGGGTGGGGTACACCTCTTATTTCATGGGGCAGGACATCCTCACCGAAGGGCAGCTCAATCCCCGCGCCTTCATGGCCAACTACCTCACGATTGGTTATTTGCGCGACAACCGCCTCGTTCAGCTCGGACCCAACCGCAAGCAAAGCGTGCTCGACGCCAACAGCCTCACCGAGATCCCGCCCACCGACACCCTCTCGCGCCAGGTCTTGCGCGAGGCGGTGGGGCAATACCAGTACACCAGCCAGTGGGTGAGCGAGCGCCCGCGCGCGTTTTTCAAGCGTTAAGCCCTTGAACCGCCGAGCGGCGCCGGCCCCCGTAGGGGTTTGCGCAGAGGGGCACACCCCCTGTGGCCGCATGGTCTATGCTATGGCCTCAGACGGGGTCTGTTTGCGGGCCCCACCGAAGGCCGCATCGACGGCCTCCAACAGAATCGTTTTTGGAGGAGATTCCCCGTGACCGTCCAACTCCACGTCAACGGCAAGCCCGTCTCGCTCGATGTCGCCCCCAACACCCTCTTGGTGCAGGCGTTGCGCGAAGGTTTGCACCTCACCGGCACCCATGTTGGCTGTGACACCGCCCAATGCGGGGCCTGCACGGTGCTGCTCGATGGTCAGGCCGTGAAATCCTGCAACGTGCTCGCGCACCAAGTGGCCGGTCGCTCGGTGACCACCATCGAGGGCTTGGCCGGGGAGGGTGGGGCGCTGCACCCCATGCAGGCTGCTTTCAAAGATTGCCATGGCCTGCAATGCGGCTTTTGCACGCCGGGCATGGTCATGAGCGCCGTGGCCTTGTTGCAAACCCACCCCAAACCCAGCGCCGCCGAGATTCGGGAGGGGCTCGAGGGCAACCTCTGCCGCTGCACGGGCTATCACAACATCGTCGCGGCCGTGCAGCAGGCCGCGGGCGTCTGAGAGGAGCGGCTCCATGTACGCATTTGAATACCAACGCCCGAGCCAACTCGATGAAGCGCTGCGCGCCATTGCTGCGGGTGGCCAGGCGCTGGCCGGTGGCCAGACCCTCATTGCCTCGCTCAAGCAGCGCTTGGCCGCCCCCGAAACCCTCATCGACCTCGGTCAAATCGCGGCCTTGCAGGGTATTCGCTTGGCGGGCAACCGCTTGGTCATTGGCGCCATGGCGCGCCATGCCGAGGTGGCGGCCCACCCCTTGGTGCGTGAGCGCTTGCCGGCCTTGGCCGAGCTCGCCGGCGGCATTGGCGATCGCCAGGTGCGGGCCATGGGCACCCTGGGGGGATCCGTGGCCAACAACGACCCCGCCGCTTGCTACCCCAGCGCCGTGCTGGCACTCGGGGCCACGGTGGTCACCTCCCAACGAACGCTCGCTGCCGACGATTTTTTCCAAGGCGTTTACACCACTGCGCTCGGCGCCGATGAGCTGATCACGGCCATTGAGTTCCCCTTGCCCAAACGCGCGGCCTACGCGAAGTTTCGCCAGCCCGCCTCGCGCTTTGCCTTGATCGGCGTGTTTGTGGCCGAGACCGATGCCGGTGTGCGCGTGGCCATCACCGGGGCGGGCAATGGCGTCTTTCGCCCCGCGGGGCTGGAGGCCG
>VEQC01000240.1 GCA_018883455.1 Limnohabitans sp.
GCTCAGCTCTGGGTGGGCGGGTTGCGCACGCCACTCGCCACATGGCCCGCGGGGACATGACGCGCCGCACTCTCGATGTGACCGGTTTGGTCGTCAAAAAAGAAATCGGGCTCAAACTCCCGGAGGAATTCACCTTTCTCCAGGCCACCGAGGAACATGGCCTCATCGACTTCCACGTTCCAGTTCATGAGGGTGCGAATGGCACGCTCGTGCGCCGGTGCACTGCGGGCCGTCACCAGAGCCGTTCGGATGCGCAAGTGCGGCGTCCCCACCAGTTGTAGGCGATGCAAGGCCGCTAGCAGAGGTTTGAAGGGGCCGGCCGAGAGGGGGAGGGCCGCCTTGTCTTGCTCGTGCTGTTGAAAAGCATTCAAACCACTTTCTTGAAAAACCCGCTCGGCTTCGTCGCTAAAGAGAACGGCGTCGCCGTCAAAGGCAATGCGCACTTCATGGGGATGGGCGTCAGAGGCATGGGCGGCATGGGGATAAACCTGGGCGGCGGGTACGCCCGCATCAAGGGCGGCGCGCACATCCGGTAAGTGGGCAGAGAGGAATAAATTGGCGTTGAGTGGACGCAAATACCGCCAGGGCGACTGACCGCGCGTGAAGCTGCCGCGCACGATGGGCAGGCCGTAGTGTTTGGCGGAACGAAAGACCCGCATGCCGCTCACGGGGTCGTTGCGCGAGAGGATCACCACCTCTACGTGCTGCTGGGCCTCGGTATTGAAAGCCAGGAGTTTCTTGACCAGCGAAAAAGCGACCCCGGGCGGGGCGGGAATCTCCAGCCGGTCGAGTTGAAGCCGCATGTAGGCGCGGTCGTCGTTGTTCTCGAAGATCTGATTTTCCTCTTCGAAATCAAAGAGGGCGCGTGACGAAATCGCCACCACCAATTTGCCGTCTAGCGTCACACCCATTTCGTTGGCTCCTGCAGGGTTAGCGCACCCACTGGTTGAGTTCCAGGATGGGCAGCATCACGGACAAAACGATGAGCATGACCATCACGCCCATGGTCACGATCAAGAGGGGTTCCAGAATCGTGGCCAGTTGAAGGGCGCGGCGTTGGACTTCCTCTTTCAGCTGAGCGGCCGCACGCGCGAGCATCTCGGGCAAAGTGCCACTTTGCTCGCCGAGGCGGGCAAAAAGCGGTAACAGACGTGGGATGTGCGGCGAAGCGGCCAGGGCATTGGCCAGCGGGGCCCCCTCGCGCACCAGCGTGAGGGCTTCAAGGGCATCCCGGCGCATGGCCTGATTGGTGAGGGTGTCGCTGGCAGTTTGTAAGGCCTTGAGGATGGGCACGCCCGCGCCGCACAGCAGCGCCAAAGTGCTGGCAAAACGGGCCGATTGGTAGCCTTGGCTCAAACGGCCGATCAAGGGCAGGCGCAACCAAGCTCCGTCCCAGCGCACGCGCAGCAAGGGTTGGCGCAGGAGTAAACGCACAACGAGCGCAAATACCACCATGAATAACAGTGCCCAAGCCCAAAAATCCTGCACCCAGCTACTCAAGGTCAGCATCACGCGGGTGAGGGTTGGAAGGGCGCGCTGTTGGCTCCCAAACACTTGCGCCACCTGAGGGACGACGTAGGCGAGCAAGAAGACCACGATCACCAAAGCCACAAGGCTCACAATCGTGGGGTAGAGGCCTGCAGCCCAAAGTTTCTGGCGAAGCGTTTGTCGATCATGCAGCTCATCGGCCAAGCGCTCGAGCACCAGCCCGAGCTCACCGCTTTGCTCTCCAGCGGCCACCACAGCCCGGTAAGCGGTGTCAAATTCGCGCGGGTGTTGTGCCATGGCGCGTGCGAGCGCTGAACCGGCGTTCACCTCGCTGCGCAACTGGGCCATGAGATCACGCCGCGCAGGGGTGTCGGCTTCATCGGCCAATGCGCCCAATGACCGCTCCAGGGGTAAGCCCGCGCGGACTAAGCTGGCGAGTTGACGGGTCCAAACGGTCAGCGCGGTGAGATTCCAAACCCTGGCTTGCCAGACAACCGTTTGTAAACCTTGCCCCTTTGCGCGAACAGGCGCCACGCGTAAGGGCACCAAGGCTTGTTGGCGCAACAAACTTCGAGCGGCGCGCTCATGATCAGCTTCGAGAACACCCTTGCGCGCTTGACCTTGGGCGTCGAGAGCTTCATAGGCGTAGGCGGGCATGGCAGTGCTCAGTCACGCGTGACGCGCAAAAGCTCTTCGCGGGTGGTGATGCCTTCGCGCACCAGACGCTCACCATCCTCACGCATCGGGGTCATGCCCGTTTGGAGAGCGGCATCGCGCAAGACGGCTTCGCTCGCCCCATCGTGGATCAAGCTGCGCAAATGGTCATCGGTGACCAACAATTCAAAAATCCCGGTTCGGCCTTGGTACCCGGTTTGGCTACAAGCATCGCAACCCCGCCCCCCGCAATGACGGCAAGTCTTGCGCACCAAACGCTGCGCCAGCACGCCCAAGAGCGAGCTGCTCAGCAGGAAAGGCTCTATGCCCATATCGAGCAAGCGGGTGACTGCACTGGGGGCGTCATTGGTGTGTAAAGTGGCGAGAACCAGGTGGCCGGTGAGGGAGGCCTGAATGGCGATTTGCGCGGTTTCCTGATCGCGAATTTCGCCAATCATCAGGATGTCCGGGTCTTGGCGCAAGATGGCACGCAAGGCGGTGGCAAACCCGAGGTCAATGCGGGGGTTGACTTGAGTCTGCCCCACCCCTGCGAGCTCATATTCGATCGGATCTTCCACCGTCAGAATGTTGTGCCGAGAGGCGTCGAGGCGTTGCAGGGCGGCGTAGAGGGTCGTGGTTTTTCCCGAACCCGTCGGACCGGTCACGAGAATGATGCCGTGGGGTTGTTGAACCAAGTGGAGAAAGCGCTCCAGGGTTTCACCGGCCATGCCAACCCCTTCCAGGGTGATGCGCTGCTCGGTTTTGTCGAGCAAGCGCAGCACGGCGCGCTCGCCGTGGGCGCAGGGCAAGGTCGAGACGCGAACGTCAATGGCGCGCTCTCCCAAGCGCAGCGAAATGCGACCGTCTTGCGGAAGCCGTTTTTCGGCAATATCCAGTTCGGCCATGATTTTGAGGCGCGAGATCAGGGCCGCATGCAAAGCGCGGTTGGGTTGCACCACCTCACGCAAGCTGCCATCCACGCGAAACCGCACGCTGGAGTGGCGCTCGTAGGGCTCGATGTGAATGTCGCTGGCGCCATCGCGCGCGGCCTGTGTCAACAGCGCGTTGAGCATGCGGATGATGGGCGCATCGTCGGCCGCTTCGAGCAAATCTTCGACCGCAGGGAGCTCTTGCATCATGCGCGTGAGGTCGGTGTCGCTTTCGACGGCGCTAACCACGGCGGCCGCATTGGAATCCGCTTGCGCATACGCGGCACTGATGCGACGCGCCAAGCTGGCGCGGTCGAGCCA
>VEQC01000047.1 GCA_018883455.1 Limnohabitans sp.
GTCAGCGCGTGGCCATGGGACGGGCCATCGTGCGCGAGCCGCAAGTTTTTTTGTTCGACGAGCCGCTCTCGAACTTGGACGCCAAGCTGCGCACCCAAACCCGTTTGGAAATCCAAAAGCTGCACCGCGATTTGGGCATCACGAGCCTGTATGTCACGCACGACCAAATGGAAGCCATGACGCTCGGCCAGCGCCTCATGGTCATGAACGGTGGCCAAGTGGAGCAGTTTGGCACGCCCGAGGAGGTTTACAACCGGCCCGCGAGTGTGTTCGTGGCGAGCTTTATCGGTGCCCCCGCCATGAACCTCTTGCGCGCGGCGCCAGGCGTGCCCGCAGGGCGCATTTTGGGCGTTCGACCCGAGGACCTTTATTTGTCCAGCGCCGGAGGCTGGCCCGTGCACATCGACACCTTGGAGTTACTCGGGGCCGAGCGCCTGATTCATGCGCGATTGGGAGAGGAATCGCTCACCTTGCGGGTGGACGCGCAAGCACCG
Organism: Limnohabitans sp.; assembly: GCA_018883455.1. Taxonomy (GTDB): domain Bacteria; phylum Pseudomonadota; class Gammaproteobacteria; order Burkholderiales; family Burkholderiaceae_C; genus Limnohabitans. The sequence goes on from VEQC01000047.1 coordinate 495, forward strand.
GTCCCCGCCATCGGGGAGACCACGCACATAGAGGTCAATCCCGATCGGGTGCACTGGTTTGAGGCCAGCTCGGGTCAGCGGGTGGACGCTTGAAGCCCTTTCCCTATCCTCGCTGGATCGCTCACCGCGGCGCGGGCACTTTGGCCCCGGAGAACACCATGGCCGCCTTCGCGCTGGGCGCGCGCACGGGCTGGCGCATGTTTGAGTGCGATGTCAAACTCAGCGCCGATGACGTGGCCTTCTTGCTCCACGATGCCGACCTCGAACGCACGACCAATGGCCAAGGGTTCGCCGGTCGCCTCGACTGGGCTGCCTTGGCCCAATTGGATGCGGGTCAATGGCACAGCCCCGCCTATGCAGGTGAGCCCCTGTGCACGTTGGAAGCTCTCAGCGCGTGGTGCCTCGAACGCAGCTTGCTCCTCAACATCGAGATCAAGCCCACGCCGGGTCTGGAATGGCAAACGGGTTGGGTGGTGGCGCGTCTGGCGGCCGTCCTCTGGCAAAACGCGCCCCTGCCGCCGTTGCTCACCTCGTTTCAGCCCGAGTCCTTGCGCGCAGCTGCGCAGGCCGCCCCGGCTTTGCCGCGGGGCCTCTTGCTGCACGAATGGCACGCGCAAGCCTTGAGCGACGCGGCATCGCAAGGTCACTGCGCCTTGGTCTGCCATTACCCGCTTTGGACCCCGGAGCGCCTCAAAGCCGCGGCGCAAGCCGGGCTCTGGCGCATGAGCTATACCGTCAATGCGGCGGAAGTGGCTGCGTGGCTCTTTCAAGAGGGGCACGAGGCCATCATCACCGATGCCATTGACTTGTTCAATCCTGCGGCCTGAGCCCTCCTGATATGTGGTCTGCCATTCCCGCCGCGCAAGCCCTAGCCGATTGGCCCCTCGCGCAGCGCGCGCGCATTCGCGGCGTGCTCACCGACATTGACGACACCCTCACCGAGAACGGGGCACTCGCGCCAGAGGCGAGGGATGCGTTGGCCCGTTTACAGGCGGCGGGGCTGCCGGTGATCGCCGTCACCGGGCGACCCGCGGGTTGGAGCGAGCCCTTTGCGCTCGACTGGCCTCTGGCCGCTATCGTCGCGGAAAACGGTGCGGTACTGCTCTGGCGCGAGGCCGATGGTCGCCTGGGCAAGGACTGGCTGCAAGACGCCGCCACGCGTGCGCGCAACCGCCAAACCCTGTCCCATGTGGCCGGGGTGATTGCCCAGACCCTGCCCCAGGCGCGCTTGGCCACCGACAGCGCCGGTCGGGAAACGGATCTCGCCATTGACCATGCCGAGCACGCGCACTTGGACGCTGCCGACATCGCCCAAGTCTGTCGCCTGATGCGCGCGCACGGGCTTCAGGCGACGGTGAGCTCCATTCACATCAACGGTTGGGTGGGGGAGCACCACAAATGGGTGGGGGCGTGCTGGGCATTGCAACGCTTGTACGGCCGTTCGCTTGCGCAAGAAATTGAATCGTGGGTCTACATTGGCGATTCGCCGAATGACGAAATCATGTTCGCCCATTGTCCGCACAGTGTGGCCGTGGCAAACATCCTGCCCCAATGGGCAAGTTTGCAACACCACCCGCGTTACGTCACGCCCTCGCCACGCGGGGCCGGGTTTGCCGAGATGGTTGCGGCCTTGCTCGGTTAACCAGATTCAGCCCCCCTCCATGGTTTGCCACCACTGTGGCCCGAACTGGCCTTGGAGCCAACTGATGAAGAGCTTGACCTTGGCGGGCACCATGCGCGGCGAAGGGAAGACCGCGTGCACCTCTTGTTGCGGCAGACTCCACTCGGGCAGCAGGCTCACCACTTTCTTGGTCTCGAGCGAGGGGTGGGCCACATAGCAGGGCAGGGCGGCAATGCCAAAACCATGACGGGCCGCAGCGAGCAGCATGGAGAGGTTGTTCGAGCGCAAGCGCCCCTGAACGGGCACGCTGGCCGATTTGCCATCGCTGCCGGCAAAGTGCCAGCGCTCATCGCCCTGCACCGAGCTGTAGATGAGCGCCTGGTGACGGCTGAGGTCTTTGGGCGTCTTGGGGCGGCCATGCGCTTTCAGATAGTCGGGGGAGGCCACCAACACCCAAGGGTTGAGGCCCAAATAAGCCGCGCCCAAAGAGGAGTCGGCCAGCTTGCCCAGTCGAATGGCCACGTCCACGCCTTGCTCAACCAAGTTGACGTAGCGGTCGTCGCAACTGAGCTCGATTTGCAGCTGTGGGTTCATGCGCATGAACTCCATCACTAAAGGCGCCATCACGCGCCGGCCAAAGGCCACCGAGGTGTTGATGCGAATGGCCCCCTCGGCCTGGGTTTGCAAAAGCGTGCCCACGGAAGCCGCTTCTTCCGCATGGTGACAGATGAGTTTGCACTTCTCGTAATAGAGCAAGCCGATTTCGGTCGGGCTCACGCCATGGGTGGTGCGGTGTAGCAAACGCGCGCCCAACTGCCGCTCCATGCGGTTGATTTGTTTGGTGGCCGCGGGCTGCCCAATGCCGATCTCCACCGCGGCCTTGCTAAAGGAGCCGAGGTCAACCACCCGGATAAAGAGTTTGATGTCTTGGATGCGTTCCATGGGGGTATTCCACCATGGAATAAGCATCATGCGCCATAAGGACGTTCCCTTGCCGCGCCAAGCCAAGCACCATTGCGGCATTGCAAACCCACCCACCCAGGAGAGATTCCATGGCAAAAATGAAAGCCGCAATGGCGGCCGTGTTGGTGATGGAAAAAGAAGGCGTGACACAGGCCTTTGGCGTCCCCGGCGCTGCCATCAACCCCCTGTATTCCCAGCTGCGCGAACGCGGCACGATTGGCCACATTCTGGCGCGCCACGTTGAGGGCGCATCGCACATGGCCGAGGGCTACACGCGGGCGGTGGCGGGCAATATCGGGGTGTGCATTGGCACCTCCGGACCGGCCGGCACGGACATGATCACCGGGCTTTATTCGGCTCAGGCCGATTCCATCCCCATTTTGTGCATCACCGGCCAAGCCCCGAAGGCGCGTTTGCACAAGGAGGATTTCCAGGCCGTTGATATCGCCGCCATCGCCAAGCCCGTCACCAAATGGGCTACCACCGTACTCGAAGCCGCCCAAGTGCCCGGCGTGTTCCAGCAGGCCTTCCACCTCATGCGCTCGGGCCGCCCTGGCCCCGTGCTCATCGATCTGCCCTTTGACGTCATGCAGACCGAGATCGAGTTCGACCCCGACACCTACGAGCCCCTGCCGGTCTACAAGCCCTCGGCCTCGCGCAAACAAATCGAAAAAGCCATGGGCATGCTCTGCACCAGCGAGCGCCCCCTGATTGTGGCGGGCGGCGGCATCATCAACGCCGATGCGAGCGATTTGCTCGTCGAGTTTGCGCAAATCATGGGCATTCCGGTCATCCCCACCCTCATGGGCTGGGGCAGTATTCCCGACGACCATCCGCTGATGGCCGGCATGTGTGGTTTGCAAACCAGCCACCGCTATGGCAATGCCAACATGCTCGCGAGTGATTTTGTGTTGGGCATCGGCAACCGCTGGGCCAATCGTCACACCGGCTCGCCCGAGGTGTATTGCAAGGGGCGTCGTTTCATTCACGTCGACATTGAGCCCACCCAAATCGGCCGTGTTTTCGCACCGGACTTTGGCATCGTCTCCGACGCCAAGGCGGCCCTGCAACTCTTTGTGGAAGTGGCACGCGAGATGCAAGCCTGCAAAGCCTTGCCCGATTGGTCGGCATGGGCCCAGGAGTGCTTGGCGCGCAAATCTTCGCCGGAATACTTGCGCAAAACGAATTTCGACAGCGTGCCCATGAAGCCGCAGCGGGTCTACCAGTGCATGAACAACAACTTCCCGCGCGAGACCACCTACATCTCCACCATTGGCTTGAGCCAAATTGCCGGGGCACAATTTCTCCACGTTTATCACCCCCGCCATTGGATCAATTGCGGACAAGCGGGTCCCTTGGGCTGGACTGTGCCCGCCGCGTTGGGCGTGCGTGCGGCCGACCCGACGCGCCACATTGTGGCGCTCTCGGGGGACTACGACTTCCAATTCATGATTGAGGAGCTCGCCGTTGGTGCGCAGTTCAAGCTGCCCTACATCCACATCTTGGTCAACAACAGTTACTTGGGGCTGATCCGCCAATCCCAGCGCGGCTTCTCCATGGACTACTGCGTGCAACTGGGCTTTGACAACATCAACGCGGGCGCCGACGAAGCGGCCGCGCAAGGCTATGGCGTGGATCATGTCAAAGTGGTCGAGGGCCTGGGTTGCAAAGCCATTCGCGTGCATCGCCAAGAAGAGCTCACCCCCGCCATTGAGCAGGCTCGCGCTTGGATGGCCGAGTACCAGGTGCCGGTGGTGATCGAGATCATCCTGGAGCGTGTCACCAACATCGCCATGGGCACAGAAATCGACAACGTGGTCGAGTTTGAGGCGCTCGCCGAAGGCAAGCAAGACGCGCCCACCGCCATCGCCGCGAGCATGCTCGACTAAAGAGACCGGGAACCAAACCATGCCTAAATTTGCGGCCAACCTGACCATGCTCTTTACCGAGCATGACTTTCTCGATCGCTTCGCCGCCGCGCGTGCGGCGGGCTTTGACGCGGTGGAGTTTCTCTTCCCTTATGCCTGGCCTGCGGCGGACATCAAAGCCCGGCTGGAGGCGAACCGTCTGCAGCTCGTCTTACACAACCTGCCTTCGGGCGATTGGGATGCGGGCGAGCGCGGCATCGCTTGTCACCCGGGGCGGGTGGAGGAGTTCCGCCAAGGCGTCAATCGCGCCATCGCGTACGCCAAGGTGCTGGGCGTGCGCCAACTCAATTGCCTCATGGGCAAGGTGCCCGCCGACGTGAGCGCCTTGCAGGCCGATCAAACCGCCATTGAGAACCTGCGCTTTGCCGCGCATGCCCTCAAGCCCCATGGTCTGGATTTATTGATCGAGCCCATCAACACCTATGACATTCCGGGCTTTTACTTGCACCACACCGCCCAAGCCATCGCCTTGATGGACAAGGTCGGCGCCGACAACTTGTTTTTGCAATACGACATCTACCACATGCAGCGCATGGAAGGGGAGATCGCGGCCACCTTGTCCAAGCAGTTGGACCGCATCGCCCACGTGCAACTCGCCGACAACCCCGGGCGCAACGAGCCCGGGACCGGTGAGCTCAACTACCCCTTCCTCTTGCGCCATCTCGACGCCATTGGCTACAAGGGTTGGATTGGCTGCGAATACAAACCCGCCAGCCGCACCGAGTCCGGATTGGGCTGGATCTCCGCCATGACACAGGGATAACACATGACCAAAGATCAAAAAATCGGCTTCATCGGCTTGGGCATCATGGGCGCGCCCATGGCCGGCCATCTCATGCAAGCGGGCTATAAGCTCGTGACCCACACCCGGGGCAAAACGCCTGAGGCTTTTGCCAGCGGGGGCGCCACGCTGTGCACCACGAATCAGGGCGTGGCCGAGCGCGCCGACATCATTTTCTTGATGGTGCCCGACACCCCCCAAGTGGATGAAGTGCTTTTTGGCCCTAACGGCGTGGCGGCCGGATTGACGCCTGGCAAGGTGGTGGTGGACATGAGTTCCATCTCCCCCATCGCCACGCAGGACTTCGCCGCCCGCATCCGCGCCCTCGGTTGTGAGTACCTGGATGCCCCGGTCTCCGGGGGCGAAGTCGGGGCCAAGAACGCCACCCTCTCCATCATGGTGGGCGGCGCAGAAGCCACCTTCGAGCGCGTCAAACCACTCTTTGAGCGCATGGGCAAGAACATCACCCTGGTGGGCGATTGTGGCGCGGGTCAAACCGCCAAGGTGGCCAACCAAATCATTGTCGCCCTCACCATCGAGGCGGTGGGCGAGGCCCTCGTGTTTGCCGCCAAAGCTGGGGCCGATCCCGCCCGCGTGCGCCAAGCCCTCATGGGCGGCTTTGCATCGAGCAAGATCTTGGAAGTGCACGGCGAGCGCATGATCAAGCGCACTTTCGATCCTGGCTTTCGCATCGAGCTGCACCAAAAGGATTTGAACCTTGCGCTCTCGAGCGCCCGTGCCTTGGGCGTGGCCTTGCCCAACACGGCCATGGCGCAGGAGCTCTTCAACGCCTGTGCGGCGCGTGGCGGCAAGGGGTGGGATCACTCGGCCATGGTGCGCGCGCTCGAAGCCTTGGCGAATTTCGAAATTCCGGCTGGAGCCTGAGCATGGCGCACGCCCAGTGGATGCGCGCCATGTTCGACGCGGCGGTCGAGGCTGCCCAGCCGCACCATTGCCTGCCCCCGCACCTGCCGCCCCCCGAGGCGGTCAAGGGGCGCTTGGTGGTCATTGGCGCGGGCAAAGCCTCCGCCGCCATGGCGCGCGTGGTGGAGGACCATTGGCCGGGCGAGTTGCACGGACTCGTGGTGACACGCTATGGCTATGAAGTGCCTTGCCAGCGCATTGAAATCGTCCAAGCCGCGCACCCTGTGCCCGATCAAGCCGGGGCAGACGCCGCGCAGCGCATGCTCGCGCTCGTGCAAAACCTCCGCCCCGAAGACTGGGTGTTGTGCCTCATCTCGGGCGGGGGCTCGGCGCTCTTGCCCTTGCCGCTGCCGGGCCTGAGCCTGGCCGACAAACAAGCGCTCAACCGCGCCTTGCTCGCCAGCGGGGCCAATATTCGGGAGATGAACACGGTGCGCCGCCACCTCTCGGCCATCAAAGGGGGCCGGCTGGCCGCGGCTTGCGCGCCCGCTCAGGTGCTCACCCTGCTCATGTCCGATGTGCCGGGCGACCACCCGATCGACATTGCCTCCGGGCCCACCGTGCCCGATCCCACCACCTGTGAAGACGCCTTGGCCATCGTCAAGCGTTATGGCATCGCCCTCGACCCAGTGGTGGCGCATGTCCTCACGAGCGGCGCGGGCGAATCCATCAAGCCCGATGACGCGCGCATGCAGCGCTTGCAAACCCGCCTCATCACCATGCCACGCCAGGCACTTGCCGCTGCGGCTCAAGTCGCCCAATCCCACGGTTACACCCCCTATATCTTGAGTGACGCCATGGAGGGGGAGGCGCGCGAGGTCGGCCAAGTGCTCGCCGCCTTGGCGCGCGAGGTGGCCCAACACGGCCAACCCTTTGCGCGTCGCTGCGCCTTGCTCTCGGGCGGGGAAACCACCGTGACCCTCAAACCCGGCGCCAAGCCGGGCCGGGGAGGGCGCAACGTCGAATGTTTGCTCGCCTTTGCCATCGCCTGTGCCGGCGAGCGTGGCATCCATGCCTTGATGGCCGATACCGATGGGGTAGACGGGGTGCAAGACATCGCTGGTGCGCTGGTCGGCCCCGACACCCTTGCACGCGCCCATGCCCTGGGCTTGCAGCCGCGCGCCTATCTCGACACGCACGATGGCCATGGGTTTTTTGGCGCGCTCGGGGCAGGTGTGGTGACGGGCCCCACGCGCACCAATGTGAACGATTTTCGGGTCATTCTGATCGACTGACGCGGCGGGGCTCGGGGGGAGGCGAGCCTGCCCATAAAATGGGGCATGGCTTCTGAACCCCAAAAATTCAAACTCGCTGGCATCATGGGCATGCCCGTCTTGCAGTCCCGCTCGCCGGCCATCTACAACCACTGGATCCGTGAGCACGGTGTCTTGGGGGCATACGGTCATTTGCCGGTGCGCATCGAGCAGGTGGAGACGGCCTTGCGCGGCTTGGCCGCTCTGGGCATGGTGGGCTGCAACATCACCCTGCCGCACAAACTCGAAGCCCTCAAAATCATCGACTCCGTTCACCCCATGGCGCGCCAGATTGGCGCGGTGAACTGCATCGTGGTGCAAGAAGACGGCAGCCTCCACGGCATGAACACCGATTGGGTGGGCTACCTTGGCAGCATCAAAGAAGTGCAGCCGGGCTGGCGTGCCGATCAGGGCCCCATCGCCGTGCTCGGCTCGGGCGGTGCGGCGCGCGCCATTCTTTACGCGCTGGTGAGTGAGGGGGCACGCGAAATCCGTTTGGTCAACCGCACCCGCGCCAAAGCCGATGAACTCGCGGCCGATTTCCCCGGCATCGTGCAGGTGCACGATTGGTCGCAACGCCACGATGTGCTCGCGGGCTGCGCCATGCTCATCAACACCACCAATCAAGGCATGTACGGCCAGCCTCCGCTGGACCTCCAACTCGCCGCTTTGCCCAAGGAGGCCTTGGTCTCAGACCTCATCTATATTCCGCTGGAGACCCCGTTGCTCGCCGCCGCGCGCGAGCGGGGGAATCCCACGGTCAATGGGCTCGGTATGCTGCTGCACCAGGCTGTACCTGCTTTTGAAGCCTACTTTGGCATTCGTCCCCAAATCACCGATGCGCTGCGCCGCGCGGTGTTGGCCACCTTCGCGACTTAAGGGATGCCCAGCGTCTCGCTTGCCTGACCCTTCCCATGCAAAACACCCCCAAGGCTTCGCCTGAATCGCTGCGCGGCTTGTTGCCCTTCATTCGCCCCTATCGCCCGCAACTCGGCTTGGCGGTGTTTTTCCTGCTCATGGCCGCGGCTTCCACGCTGGCCTTTCCCGTTGCCTTGCGTTACCTGATGGACGAAGGCATGGTGAGCCGGGCGAGCGGCTCGCAAATTGAGCTCCACTTCCTCGTGTTGTTTGCCATCGCGGCGGCGTTGGCGATCTTCTCCGCCGCCCGCTACTACACCGTGACATGGCTGGGCGAGCGCATCACCACCGACATTCGTGATCGGGTTTATGCCCATGTGCTGCGCCAAGGCCCGGACTTCTTTGAAGTCACGCATGCGGGCGAGGTGCTCTCCCGCCTCTCCAACGACGTCACCTTGGTGCAAACCGTGCTCGGTTCGTCCTTTTCCATGGGGTTGCGCAACCTCATCATGGGCGCTGGCGCGTTTATTCTCTTGGTTTGGGCGCACCCCTGGTTGATGCTGCAAATCACGGTGCTCTTGGCCTTGGTTGTTTTTCCGGCCACGTGGTTGGGCCGACGCGTGCGCCGCCTCTCGCGCAGCACGCAAGACCGATTGGCCGACGCGAGCGCCATGGCCACCGAAGTGCTCAACGCCATGGAGGTCGTGCAGAGCTACACCGCCGAAGATCGCGAGGCCTCACGCTACCAAGACGCCAATCGCGCTTCGCTCTTGAGCGCCTTGCGTCGCATGCGCGCGCGGGCGTTTCTGGTGGGCTTTGTCATTCTCACCTCCAGCGCAGCGCTGCTCTGGGGCCTCTACCGCGGCACCTTGGCCGTGCAACAGGGCACCATGAGTTATGGTGAGCTGGGTCAAACGGTGGTGTTTGTCATTTTGCTCGCGAGTGCCTTTGCGGTGATTGGCGAAGTCTATGGCGACATTCTGCGCGCGGCAGGGGCGACGGAGCGCTTGATGGAGTTGCTCAACAGTCATTCGGAAATCGCCGATCCCGCCACCCCCCAGCGCTTGCGCCGGGGCGCTGACGGGGCGCGTCTTGCGTTTGCCCAAGTGGGTTTTCACTATCCCTCGCGCCCCGAGCGGCCGGCCTTGCAACAGCTCGACGGTGTGATCGAGCCTGGCCGCACCGTGGCCATTGTGGGGCCCAGTGGCGCGGGCAAGAGCACCTTATTCGCGCTCTTGTTGCGTTTTTATGATCCCCAGCAGGGCCACATCGAACTCGACGGCGTGGACCTGCGCAACCTGCGTGTGCAGGACTTGCGCGACCAAATGGCCTTGGTGCCCCAAGAGCCCGTGATCTTCACGGGCACCGCGCTCGACAACATTCGCTATGGCCGTCCCGACGCGAGCTTGGAAGAAGTCAAAGCCGCGGCGCGCGCGGCCTACGCCGAGGAATTCATTTTGGAGTTGCCCCAAGGCTACGACACCTTTTTGGGCGACCGGGGCGTGCGCCTCTCGGGCGGTCAACGCCAGCGCTTGGCCATCGCGCGCGCCATTCTGAAGGATCCCCCGCTACTCTTGCTCGACGAGGCCACCAGCGCCCTCGACACCCACAGCGAGCAGCGTGTGCAAGCCGCACTCGATGCCGCCATGCGCAACCGCACGACCTTGGTCATCGCACACCGCTTGGCGACGGTGGTGCGTGCCGATGAGATTTGGGTGTTTGAGCAGGGGCGACGCGTGGAAGTCGGCACCCATGCCGAACTCGTCGCCCGTGGTGGTCTCTACGCCCGTCTGGCCGAGAGCCAGTTCCAAGGCCCCAACGGGGCTTGACGCCCGCTTATTCCTTGTCCTGAGGCGGCTTTACAAGCCCCTCAGGTGGCTTGGCCGCATCCAGCCGCGCCTGACTCTCCCGCTCCTCGGCTTCCCGGCGCAAACGCTCGGCCTGGGCTTTTTTCACGTCTTGGATTTGCCATAGACCAAAAGCCAGCGCCAATACAAAAATACCCAATTCGACCCAAATGCCCATGACAACCTCGTGTAAGGCAGACTTGACAGTCTGAATATTCAGTATATATTGACACTCATTGGTGTCAACTGTATCTGACACAGGAGCCTGATCATGAGCCTGCAAACCCGTGCCGAGCGCGCCCTAGGGGACCATTTTGAGCGTGCCATGGGCCAGGGTGGCCCCAATGGCCTGCAAGAAGCCATGCGCCATGCGGTGTTTTCCGGCGGGGCGCGGGTGCGGCCCCAGCTGTGCATTGCCGTGGCCACGGCCTGCGGAGACGACGCACCCGAACTCACCGATGCCGCGGCCACGGCCATTGAGCTCATGCACTGCGCTTCCCTCGTGCACGACGACATGCCCGCCTTTGACAACGCCGACACCCGTCGCGGTCGCCCCTCGGTGCACAAAGCCTTTGGCGAGCCGCTGGCCTTGCTCTGCGGCGACGCGCTCATCGTGAGCGCCTACCAAGTGCTGCTCAATGCCTCGCGCGCCCATCCGCATCGGCTCCATGCCCTGATGGACAACCTCACGCGCGGCGTGGGGCTGCCCGATGGCATCGTGGCCGGTCAAGCTTGGGAGTGCGAGAGCCGCGCAGACTTGACCACTTATCAGCGCGCCAAGACCGGCGCACTCTTTGTCGCCAGCGTGCGCGCCGGCGCACTCGCCAGCGGCCAGGATGCACAACGCTGGTCTGCCCTGGGCGAGTTCCTCGGCCAAGCGTACCAAGCGGCCGACGACATTCGAGACGTGCTTGGCCAGTCCGAGGAATTGGGCAAACCCGTGGGACAAGATGTCTTGCTGGGCCGCCCCTCGGTCATGCGCGAATTGGGCCTCGAAGGCGCGCTCGCGTATTTCAACGGCTTGATGCAGCAGGCGGTGGATGCCGTGCCCGCTTGCAGCTGCCGCGAGATGCTCCAGCAGCTGGTGCGTCTGGAAGCCAAGCGCCTCATTCCCATGAACTTGCCGCTCTCGGTCGCAGCGAATGCGTCGGCCTACACCGCCATCTGAACGCCCCTATGAACACCCCCCAAGCGCTCACCCAAGCACCGGCAGCACCGCGTGCGCGCTGGTGGCGCCGCATCGAAGCCCTCTTTGACAGCCCCCAAGCCTACGAGTGGGCGCGTGCCCATTGGTGGACGCGCTGGATGGTGCGTCGACGCACGACGCAGCTCTTTGGCTACATGGCCGGTTTTGTGCATTCGCAGGTGCTGCTCGCTTGCGTGCAGTTGCGCCTCTTTCACACCCTCTCGGGCGCCCCCGCCACGCTCACCCAGCTGGCCCAGCAGTTGGGTCTGCCCCCGGAGCGCTTGGGCCCCTTGCTGCAATCGGCTTGCGTCATGGAGTTGCTCGCGCTGGAGGACGATCACACCTACAGCGTGGGAGCCTTGGGGCGGGTGGTGTTGAGCCATTCCGGCATTGCCGACATGGTCGAGCACAACCACTTGCTCTATCGCGATTTGCTCGAGCCGCGCCAGTTTCTCCAAGCGCCGGATCAAGGGGCGATGGCCGCCTACTGGCCCTATGCCCAAAGCGATGGCGCCGCACCCGCGCTGCGCCAAGAAGCCTCGGGTCAACTGCGCCACTACAGCGCTTTGATGGACGCCTCGCAAGGCTTTGTCATCACGGAAATCCTCGACAGCTATCCCTTTGGGGACCACACCCGTGTGCTCGATTTGGGCTGTGGCAAAGGTCGCTTCATGCGTGCGGTGGCGCAGCGCTTCCCCCAGTTACAACTCCAGCTCATGGATTTGCCGGTGGTGCTCGATTTGGCGCGCCAAGGCTTTGCCCAAGCTGGTTTGGCCGCGCGTGCCGAATTCCATCCGGGCAGCTTCCTGGACGATGCACTCCCCGAGGGGGCCGATCTCGTGACCCTGGTGCGCGTCGCGCACGACCATGGTGACGCAGCCCTGCACACCCTGTTGAAAAAGATTGCTGCCATCCTGCCGCCCGGCGGGCGCCTGCTCTTGGCCGAGCCCATGCAGCTCGACGGGCCCGAGGCCAGCGTGGTGGATCCTTACTTTCATTTCTACCTCCAAGCCATGGGGGAAGGGCGCTTGCGCAGCCCGGCTGAGCTCATGCAGGCCATCCGGGCCGCTGGTTTTGTGGGGGTCGAACAGGTCCCGAACGCCTTGGCGGTTCATGCCCAAATCATTTTGGCGCATAAACCAAGGGTAAACCCTGTGAAAGAAAACTGATAGTCAATCTAAATTGACACTCTAGAATGTAAACATCAATGAAAACAGCCGCCATCGTCTTTGACTGTCCCAAACAAGTGTCCCTGAAAGAGCTGGACCTGCCGGAATTGGGCGCGGACGAACTCGACGTGTCTGTCCTATACAGCGGCATCAGTACCGGTACGGAACGCCTGTTGTGGAACGGCAGTATGCCGGTCTTTCCGGGCATGGGCTACCCCCTGGTGCCGGGATACGAAACCGTGGGTGTGGTGCGACGCGCGGGCGCGCAAACCGGCTTTGCCGAAGGCGAGACCCTCTTTGTGCCGGGCACGAATTCTTGGCGCGGTGTGCACAGCCTCTTTGGCGGCGCTGCCTCTCGTCTGGTGGTCTCGCAAGAGCGCGTGGTGCCGGTGGCGCCCGAGCTCGGAGCGGATGCGGTTTTACTCGCCTTGGCGGCCACGGCCTATCACGCCGTTGCCGGTGGCGGTCAACAAGCCCCCTTTGCGCCACCCGAGCTCATCGTCGGCCATGGTGTCATGGGCCGTTTACTCGCCCGCATGACGGTGGCATCCGGTGCGCCCGCTCCCGTGGTCTGGGAAACCCAGGCCGCGCGTCGCGACGGCGCGCGGGGCTACAGCGTCCTGCATCCCGATGACGACCCCCGTCGCGATTACGCCACGGTCTACGACGTGAGCGGCGATGCGAATCTGCTCAACAGCCTCATTCAGCGCCTGCGCCCCGGTGGCGAGGTGGTGCTCGCGGGCTTTTACACCCAAGACATCCAGTTTGCCTTTGTGCCGGCCTTCATGCGGGAGGCGCGCGTGCGCATCGCCGCGGAATGGAAGCGCCCAGACCTGCTGGCCGTGAGCGAACTCGTGCGGCAAGGCCGCGTCGCGCTCGACGGATTGATCACCCACACCCAAAGCCCTACCCGGGCCCACGAGGCTTACGTCGACGCTTTCGAAGACGCAAGCTGCCTGAAGATGACGCTCGATTGGAGGGCCTACGCATGAACACGCCAGAGAAAGAAACCCAGATCATTGCGATCTATGGAAAAGGTGGAATTGGCAAGAGCTTCACGCTCGCCAACTTGAGCTACATGATGGCCCAGCAGGGCAAAAAAGTGTTGCTCATTGGGTGCGACCCCAAGAGCGACACCACGAGCTTGCTCTTTGGGGGCAAGGCATGCCCCACCATCATCGAGACCACTTCGCGCAAAAAGCTCGCAGGCGAGGAAGTCGAAATTGGCGATGTCTGCTTCAAACGCGATGGTGTCTACGCCATGGAGCTTGGCGGCCCAGAGGTGGGTCGGGGTTGCGGGGGGCGCGGCATCATCCACGGCTTTGAGACGCTGGAGAAACTCGGCTTTCACAGCTGGGGTTTTGATTACGTCTTGCTCGACTTCCTGGGCGATGTGGTCTGTGGCGGCTTTGGACTCCCCATCGCGCGTGACATGTGCCAGAAGGTCATCGTCGTGGGCAGCAACGATTTGCAGTCGCTCTATGTGGCCAACAACGTGTGCTCGGCCGTTGAATACTTCCGCCGCTTGGGTGGCAATGTGGGCGTGGCGGGGTTGGTCATCAACAAAGACGATGGCACCGGTCAGGCGCAAGCCTTTGCGGCCGAAGCGGGCATTCCGGTGCTCGCGGCCATTCCGGCCGACGAAGACATCCGCCGCAAGAGCGCGAGCTACGAAATCATCGGCAAACCCGATGGCGTCTGGGGCAGCCTCTTTGCCGGAC
>VEQC01000048.1 GCA_018883455.1 Limnohabitans sp.
CCCTGGATTGGCAAGTCTTCCTGGAAGACGACGGCAGCGGGCGGACCTACCTCGAATGGCTCATCGATGCCTGGGGTTGGACGCTGGCCGTTGCCGGTGCCGCCTGGGTTGTGGCGCTCGTGTGCGGGGCCCTGATCGGGACCCTGCGCACACTGCCCAATAGCCCGGTGCTCTCGCGCCTGGCCAACGCGTGGGTGGAGTTGTTTCGCAACATTCCCCTGCTCGTCCAGATTTTTCTCTGGTATTTCGTCCTCCCCAAAATCTTTCCCTTTCTGCAACAGGTGCCGGGCTACTTGTTGGTGGTGCTGGCGCTGGGCTTTTTCACGTCGGCCCGCATTGCCGAGCAAGTGCGTGCCGGTATTCAATCCTTGCCGCGTGGGCAGCGCTACGCCGCTTTGGCGGTGGGCTTTACCACTTGGCAGAGCTACCGCTATGTGCTTTTGCCCATGGCTTTTCGCATCATCTGGCCGCCGCTCACGAGCGAGTCGATGAACCTGCTCAAAAATTCCTCGGTCGCGTTTGCCGTCTCCATTGCCGAACTCACCATGTATGCCATGCAGGTGCAAGAGGAGACTTCGCGGGGCATTGAGGTGTACCTGGTGGTCACGGCGCTATATGCCGTCTCCGCGTTCACGGTCAACCGGGTGATGGCCTGGGTGGAGCGGCGTTTGCAAATCCCCGGCTTTATCGTGGCGGGTCAAACGGGCGCGGGGCACTGAGATGGGCGGCCTCGATCTTTCCTTCTTCGACCTGGAGATGCTGCGCAAGTTTGTCTTGCAGGGCTTTTTCTTCAGTGTCCAACTCACCGTGGTGGCCACGCTCGGCGGCATCGTGCTCGGGACGGTGCTCGCCCTCATGCGCCTCTCGGGCCGCGTCTGGCTCATGGTGCCGGCGCAGGTGTATGTCAACGGCATGCGTTCCATCCCCTTGGTGATGGTGATTCTGTGGTTCTTCCTGCTCATTCCCTTCCTGATTGGGCGCTCGATTGGCGCGGAAATCTCGGCGGTGATCACGTTTGTGGCCTTCGAGGCGGCGTACTTCAGCGAGATCATGCGCGCGGGCATCCAGTCCATTCCGCGCGGCCAGGTCATGGCCGGCCAAGCCATGGGCATGACCTATGCGCAAAACATGCGCCTGATCATCCTGCCCCAGGCCTTTCGTAACATGTTGCCGGTGCTGCTCACGCAAACCATCATCTTGTTTCAAGACACCTCCCTGGTCTACGCCATCGGGGCGTATGACTTGCTCAAAGGTTTTGTCACCGCCGGCAAAATTTACGGGCGTCCGGAAGAAGCCTATTTGTTGGCGGCGGGCGTTTACTTTGTGATTTGCTGGGCCTTGTCCACCCTCGTGCGCCAGTTGCAGGCACGCATCGCCATCGTGCGCTAAGTACCCTCTTGTAAGAGAAGCTCCATGATCGAACTCAAAAACGTCTCCAAATGGTACGGTCCGGTGCAAGTCCTCAACGGCTGCACCACGCGCATCACCAAGGGTGAGGTGGTGGTGGTTTGCGGCCCTTCGGGCTCGGGCAAATCCACCTTGATCAAGACCATCAACGCGCTCGAACCGGTGCAACAAGGGGAAATTTGGGTGGACGGCATTGCCGTGCACGACCCCGCCACCGACTTGCCCAAACTGCGCAGCCGAGTGGGCATGGTGTTTCAGCACTTTGAACTCTTTCCGCACCTGAGCGTGACTGAAAACCTCACCTTGGCGCAAATCAAGGTGCTCGGGCGCAGTCCGGAGCAAGCCCATGCGCATGGGCTCAAGTATTTGGATCGCGTGGGATTGATGGCCCACAAGGACAAATTCCCCGGCCAACTCTCGGGGGGGCAGCAGCAACGCGTGGCCATCGCCCGTGCGCTGAGCATGGACCCCATCGTGATGCTGTTTGACGAGCCCACCTCGGCGCTAGACCCCGAGATGGTGGGCGAGGTGCTCGATGTGATGATTGATCTGGCCAAAGAAGGCATGACCATGATGGTGGTGACACACGAAATGGGTTTTGCCCGTAAAGTGAGTGACCGCGTCATCTTCATGGACGTGGGCGGACGCATTTTGGAAGATTGCAGCAAAGACGATTTCTTCAACCACCCGGAAGCCCGCCAGCCCCGCACCAAGGAATTTTTGGCCAAGATTCTGGCGCACTGACCCCCCCCGCCTGCGCGCCGCGCAAGCCTTGCATTCACGATGGACACCCTCACCCTTACCCGACCTGACGATTGGCACTTGCACGTGCGCGATGGCGCCGCCTTGCAAACCGTGGTGCCGCACACGGCGCGCCAGTTTGGCCGCGCCATCATCATGCCCAACCTCAAGCCGCCAGTGACCACCGCCGCCCAAGCGGTGGCTTATCGCGACCGCATTCGTGCGGCGGTGCCTGCGGGGGTCGATTTCGAGCCGCTCATGACGCTCTACCTCACCGACAACCTCTCGCCGGACGAAATCGCCCGCGCCCGCGAGGCCGGGGTGGTGGCTTTGAAGCTCTACCCCGCAGGGGCGACCACCAACAGCGATGCCGGCGTGACCGACATTCGCAAAACTTACCCCACCCTCGAAGCCATGCAACGCCATGGCTTGAAGTTGTTGGTGCATGGCGAAGTCACCGACGCCGAGATTGACCTCTTCGACCGCGAGGCGGTGTTCATTGACCAACAGCTCATTCCTCTGCGCCGCGATTTCCCCGCGTTGAAGATCGTGATGGAGCACATCACCACCCGGGAGGCCGCGCAATACGTGGCGCAAGCCGATGAAAATTTGGCCGCCACG
This sequence comes from Limnohabitans sp., assembly GCA_018883455.1. Taxonomy (GTDB): domain Bacteria; phylum Pseudomonadota; class Gammaproteobacteria; order Burkholderiales; family Burkholderiaceae_C; genus Limnohabitans. The sequence continues at coordinate 2,770 of VEQC01000048.1, forward strand.
GTGACAGCCCATCACTTGCTCTACAACCGCAACGCCCTTTTCACCGGAGGCGTGCGTCCGCATTACTACTGTTTGCCCGTGCTCAAACGCGAGGTGCACCGCCAAGCCTTGGTGGATGCGGTCACCAGTGGGAGCCCCAAGTTTTTTCTGGGCACCGACAGCGCCCCACATCCGGCCCACCTCAAAGAGCACGCCAGCGGTTGCGCGGGTTGCTACACCGCGCATGCGGCGCTGGAGCTCTATGCGGAGGCCTTTGACCAGGCGGGCGCCCTTGACAAGCTGGAAGCCTTCGCCAGCTTTCATGGTCCCGATTTTTACGGGCTGCCCCGCAACCGTGGCCAGGTGACCCTGCGCCGCGAGGCCTGGACCCCACCCGAGTCATTTCCCTTTGGCGAGGCGAGCCTCAAGCCGCTGCGCAGCGGCGAAACCCTGCCCTGGCGGCAGGTCGCCTAATCGGGGCCGCCGTGCTGCCGGCGCTCGATTGGCAGGCCCCGTGGTTCGCACCCTGGCGCCGCGTGGGGGAGCCTGTGCTCGACATGCTCGTGCGGGAGGGGTGTGGTGTGGCGCAGGCTTTGGCGCATTTCCAAGCGCTTGCCGGGGAGGGCCTGCCGACCCCCGCGCCCCGAAGCTTTGTGCCCCAAGCCGAATTGCCGCCAGGTCAGGCCTACGAGGCGTTCATTTATGCCCAGCGCCGGGTGCCCACGCGGGACAACTTGCATGATTTCCTCAATGGCTTGTGTTGGTTGCGCTTTCCCCGTGCCAAAGCCCGCTTGAATACCCTGCAAGCCCAAGCCATCGCCCGCGATGGCCTGGGTCCGGTGCGTGGGCCACTGCGTGACGCGCTCACCTTGTTCGACGAAAACGCTATCTTGCTCCAAGCCCCCGCGCCCCTGTGGGCGGCGCTGCGTCAACGCGACTGGCAGGGGCTTTTTGTCACCCACCGCACGCTGTGGCTGGAGGCGCGAGTGGTGCTCTTTGGCCATGCGCTGCTGGAAAAGCTGGTGCAACCCTATCCGGCCATCACCGGCCATGTGCTGGCCATTCCCCCGGAGGCGGGCGAGGGGGATGCCGATTGGGACGCCTGGTTGGAAGCCCATTTGGCCCCCGATTGGCTCGCCACCAAGCCTTTTGAGCCCTTGCCGGTGCTGGGCGTACCCGGTTGGTGGCCCGCCAATGCCGACCCCGCGTTCTACGCCAACGCCCAGGTGTTTCGCCCACGCCGTCAAACAGCCCCCAAAGTGGCGCATTAGCCCCATTTCCCGCAGGTGTTTGGGCTTGAAATGCGCCCACTCGCCCCTAACATTCACTCTGGCGGCGCACGGTTCGCGCCAACATAAAGGAACTTATGAAACGCATCTTGATCTTCATTCTGACCAACCTGGCGGTGGTTTTGGTATTGGGGGTCGTCGCCAACCTGCTTGGCGTGAATCGCTTTCTGACGGCCAACGGTCTTGACCTGGGCATGCTGCTGATTTTTGCGGCCATCATGGGCTTTGGCGGCGCCTTCATCTCGCTCTTGTTGAGTAAGCCCATGGCGAAATGGTCCACGGGTGCGCAAGTCATCACGCAGCCGAGCAACGCTGACGAAGCCTGGATTTTGGATACCGTGCGCCGCCTCTCCGAGCGCGCCGGAATCGCCATGCCCGAGGTGGCCATTTACGAAGGCGAGCCCAATGCCTTTGCCACCGGGGCCTTTCGCGATTCCGCGCTGGTCGCGGTCTCCACCGGTTTGCTCACCGGCATGACGCGCGACGAGGTGGAAGGCGTGCTGGGCCACGAAGTGGCGCACATTGCCAACGGCGACATGGTCACGCTCACCCTCATTCAGGGGGTGGTCAATACCTTCGTCATCTTCTTGAGCCGCGTGATTGGCTACTTGGTGGACAACGCTTTGCGCCGCAACGACGAAGAGCGCAGCGGCCCGGGCATTGGCTATTACGTCACCAGCATCGTGCTGGAACTGGTGTTTGGTGTGCTCGCGAGCATGATCGTGGCTTGGTTTAGCCGCCAGCGCGAGTTCCGCGCCGACGCGGGCTCGGCCGATCTCATGGGCCGCAAGCAACCCATGATTCAGGCCCTGGCTCGCTTGCAGCAAATGCAAGCCGGCGCCTTGCCTGCCAGCGTCTCGGCCTTTGGCATCACGGGCGAGCTGGGCAAGCTGTTTGCTTCGCATCCGCCCCTGGAAGAGCGCATCGCCGTGTTGCAGGCTGCGCAAAACCCGCGCGCTTAAGCCTCGGCCAACCAGCGTGCGATCGTGCCCGGTCGCACGCGCGGTTTGGGGCATTGCCCACGGGGCAGGTCAAACCAGCGGCGCACATCTTGCTCCAGTGCCACGCCGTGCATGTAGTTGTAGAGCGCGCGCCGTAAGCCCTCGCCCAAGCGGTCGTGGTCCACACCCGTGGGATCGATGAAGCCCACATCGTTGCGCGCGAACCGGCCCTCAGGCAGGGGGACGAGTGTCACGCCATAGTCCTCTGGGCGAAGCCCCACGGGCGAATGCACGGTGCACACGAAGCGGTGGAAGAAGCCGCTGTGCAAGCAACCTTCCTCAAACAACTGGCGCACGTATTCCAACGCGTCCACCGTGTCTTGCACGGTTTGGGTGGGAAACCCATACATGAGGTAGGCGTGCACCAAAATGCCTGCGTCGGCCATGGCGCGCGTGACCCGCGCCACCTGGGCCACCGAAACCCCTTTTTGCATCAACTGCAGCAAGCGGTCTGAAGCCACTTCCAGCCCCCCCGAGAGCGCAATGCACCCGCTTTGGGCGAGCAGGTCAACCAGCTCGGGGGTGAAGGTTTTCTCAAAGCGGATATTGCCCCACCACGAGACCTTCAAGTCACGGCGCAAGATTTCTTCGGCCATGGCTTTGAGGGCTTTAGGGGGGGCGGCTTCGTCCACAAAATGAAAACCGCTTTGACCGCTCTCGGCGATCAGGGCTTCCATCCGGTCCACCAACACATGGGCGGATGCCGCGTCATAGCGCGAGATGTAGTCAAGCCCGACATCGCAAAAACTGCATTTTTTCCAGTAACACCCGTGCGCCACGGTGAGCTTGTTCCAACGCCCATCGCTCCAGAGTCGGTGCATGGGGTTGAGCAGATCCAAGAGCGAGAGGTAGTCGTTGAGGGGCAGGCCGTCCCAGGTGGGGGTGCCCACGGCGTCAAACGGGAGATCGGGTTCAACCCAATTTTGGTAGACCACCTCGCCCTCGACGCGCATGAATGTGCGCTGCAAGCGCTGCGCGCTGCGCTGGCCCTGCAAATGCGCGATCAGGCTCAGCAGCGGGCGCTCACCGGCATCGAGGGTGATGTAGTCCACAAAATCAAACACGCGGGGCTCGCGCAGCTCGCGCAGTTCGGTGTTGACAAAGCCCCCGCCCATGGCGATGCGCATTTGTGGCCGCAGCCGCCGCGCCGCTTGGGCAATGCGCAGCGCCCCATACACGCTGCCGGGGAAGGGCACGGAGAGGAGTAACAAATCGGGCTCGTGTTGCGCCAGCGCTTGGGCGGTCAGGGCTTCGAGGGTGGCGTCAATCAAGTGCGCGGGGCGCGCGAGCGCTTGGGCCAGCGGGTCAAAGTGCGGTTGGCTCGCAGCGAGAGTCTCGCCGTAGCGCACAAACGCAAACTGTGGGTCGACCGCGTCGCGCAAGACATCGGCCAAGTCGTTGAGGTAGAGCGTGGCCAGGTGGCGCGCGCGGTCGCTCTGTCCCAAGGCGCCAAAGGCCCAGCCCAATGGATCGCCAGATGCATCGTCGTAGGCGTCAAGGGCGGTAAAGCGTGGGCCCTCGGGCAAAAAGCCACGCGCGGCAATGCGGTGGGCGAGGGTCGGGTCGCGCCCTTGCAAGAAGGCCAGCGTTGCGCTCAACGTGTGGGCGTAACGCGCGTAGTGGTCCAGAAAGTGGTTCACGCTGGCGCTGCGCAAGGCCTCGTCTTGCTGCAAGGCCGCCGCACGCAACGCATCGAGTCCTTCAGGGCTCAACAAACGCAAGACCAGTTTGAGCGCCAAATCATCCTGGCGCGCGTCCACCCCTTGCGCGCGTAAAAACCCGGTGAGATAGGCGCTGGCCGGGTAGGGGGTGTTGAGCTGGGTCATGGGCGGGATCAGGCTCAACACCCGAAACCCGCTGCCGAGAGATGCGTTTGTCTCGCTCATGCGCTCACGCCGGGCTCAAGGGCGCGTGCAAGCGCCTCCCCCACCTTGATGCCATCCACCGCGGCCGACAAAATGCCCCCAGCGTAACCTGCGCCTTCGCCCGCCGGAAAAAGGCCCGGGCAATTGGGGCTTTGCAAGTCTTGGGCACCGCGGTGAATGCGCAAGGGCGAGGAGGTGCGCGTCTCCACCCCCGTGAGCACCGCATCGGGCAGATCAAACCCCGCGATCTTGCGGCCAAACACGGGCAGGGCCTCACGCAAGGCGGTGCAGGCGTACTCTGGCAAGACCTGGTGCAAATCGGTCCAGTGCACCCCCGGCTTGTAGGAGGGCTCGACGCTGCCCACTGTGGTGGAGGGGCGCTGGGCGAGCATATCGCCCACACGCTGCGCGGGTGCGCGGTAGTCGCTGCCGCCCGCCACAAAAGCCGCCGCTTCGAGTTGGCGCTGCAACACCACGCCGCTGAGGGGGTGAAAGCCGCCCGGCGCGTCGGCGGTCTCGAGCCGAACCGTCTGGCCTTCACCCGCCCATTGCGTGAGCGCCTCGGGGTCCTGCGGGTAGTCGCGTGGGTCAATGCCCACCACCAAGCCGGCGTTGGCGTTGCGCTCCGCGCGGGAGTACTGGCTCATGCCATTGGTGACCACGCGACCCGGTTCGGAAGTGGCCGCCACCACCGTGCCGCCTGGGCACATGCAAAAGCTGTAGACGGCACGGCCGTTTTGGGCGTGGTGAACGAGTTTGTAGTCTGCCGCGCCGAGCAGGGGGTGTCCGGCGTGACGACCCCAGCGCGCCCGATCAATCAGGCTTTGAGGGTGTTCGATGCGCACACCAATCGAAAACGGTTTGGCCTCCATCGCCACGCCGTGGCGGTGCAGCATGACAAAAGTGTCGCGCGCGCTATGGCCCAAGGCCAAGACGGCATGGCGCGTGCTCAACCAATGGCGCTGCCCGCTGGCCACATCGAGCACTTCCAAGGCTTCGAGATGACCGCGCGCATCGCGCGCGATGTCCACCACCCGTTGCTCAAAGCGCACTTCTCCCCCTAAGCGTTGGATTTCCTCGCGCAAGCCTTCGACCACTTTGACGAGCTTGAAGGTGCCAATGTGGGGGTGGGCGGCAAACAAGATATCTTCCGGCGCGCCAAAACGCACGAACTCGGCCATCACTTTGCGTCCGAGGTGGCGCGGGTCTTTGATTTGGCTGTAGAGCTTGCCGTCGGAGAAGGTGCCCGCGCCGCCCTCGCCAAATTGCACATTGCTCTCGGGGTGTAGGCGTTGACGGCGCCACAAATCCCAGGTGTCGCGCGTGCGCTCGCGCACATTCTTGCCGCGCTCGAGCACGATCGGGCGCAGTCCCATTTGCGCCAACACCAGGGCGGCAAACATGCCACAGGGTCCAAAGCCCACCACAACGGGCCGGGTTTGGCCCGGCCCCGGCCAGTCGCCCGGGGCATGCCAGGGCGGCACCCAGCCCATGGCCGGGGTGGCCTGAATGTGCGGATGGGCACGGTGTTGCGTGAGCAATTGCCGTGCGAGCGCCTCATCGTGTAACCGCAGATCCACGATATAGACCACCCGCAACTCGGCTTGGCGCGCGTCAAAGCTGCGCTTGAAGACCTCGAGCGAGGCGATTTGCGCCGGCGCGATACCCAGCGTTTGCGCCGCCAGCGTGCGCAGGGCCGCCTCGGGATGAGGCGGCAATTGCCGATCGGCCTCGGTTTCCGCCGGGGCATCGGCGGCGCGCCGCTCGGCAAAGGGCACAGCGGAGAGCGGCAGTTGGAGTTCGGTAATTCGGATCATGCGGGCAGACATCAATTCGTGAATGATAATCCGGGGGTGAAGTCCGTCAGGCCGTCGCTGGTGCAAGTCCCGAAAGGGCGCACTGGAGGAACGTCCGGACTGCGCAGGACAGCGTAGGAGGTAACCCCTCTCCACCGTGAGGTGAGGATCAGAGCAACAGAGACGAGCCGATTGAGTTCGGGTGAAACGGGCAATCTCTACGCGCAGCAATGCCAAGTAGGCCAGCGTTGACGTGGTTCCGCGGAGCTGGCGGGTAGGCAGCATCGAGCCGGGTAGGCGACTCCCGGCCCAGAGTAATGACGGTCACGCCCGGCTTGCCGGGTGCACAGAATCCGGCGTATCGACGGGCTTCACTTTTTTCAGGCCAGCTGGCGAATGCGCTCGACATGCGCCATCAAGGAACGCGTGGCCACTGGCCACAAGCGCTCGGGCACATCGTCGTAGGCGAGCTTGACCCAATCGTCCAGCGTGCCTTGGGGGTGCGCCTGCATGACCTGCAAGATTTTGGCCTCACGGCGCAGGCGGTGCGCTTTGAGGTGCTGGATGCACGCGCGTGCGTCATAGGGCTCATTCCAGAGGTTGCCCAGCACATAGCCATGGGCCGGCAGGATGAAAGCCACTTGGTCTTGCTCGCAAGCCGCGAGCAAGGCGTCGAGCGAGCGCAAGTAGTCGTCCATGTGCCCATCGGGCGGGTCGATCACGGTGGTGCTGCCATTGAGGATGTGGTCGCCACTGATGAGCAATCCGTCCTCCTCCAACACCAGACACAGGTGGTTGGCCGCATGCCCAGGGGTGTGGATCACCCGCAGGGTGTGGGTGTTGGCCCCGCTACCCAACACCAGGCGCTCCCCGTCTTCCAGATCGCGGTCTGGGGTGAAGGCGCTGTGCGCGCGTGCGGTGGGTGCGGACGCCAAACCCAGCACCGGCGGGCGGTGCCCGTGGCCCACGCAGAGGGCTTGCAGCGGGGCGGCGCCGGGGGAATGATCAGGATGGGAGTGGGTGCAGATGATGAAGCGGATATTGCCCCCGGCGGCACGCCAGAGTTTTTCCAAATGGTCTTCATCGGCTGGCCCGGGGTCGATCACGGCGTAGCCGCTCTCCGGATCGCCCACCAAGTAACTGTTCGTGCCGGGGCCGGTCATGACGCCGGGGTTAGGGGCGGTGAGGCGTTGCACATTTTTGAGCAAGGCCACGGGGTGCTCGGTTTGCCAATCCAGCGCGTGCACGATTTGGCCGTCTGGGCACGTGAGGGCCAACTCGCCAAAGGCCGGTTCATGCTCCATGTAGCGCTCTTCGCGCCCAGCGAGCAAGCCGGCCCTGGGGCAACTCGTGAACAAGGGTTGCTCGTTCTGGCAGGCCGCGAGCACATCGTCCACCCGCGCGAACCGCTGGAGGCGCTCCAAGGTCCGGATGGTGGGGAAAATGATGAAAAACTGTCCCGCCGCGTGGCGGGCGAGGGCATCGGCGGGGCGCACCCACAGAGGCTCGAATTGCTCTTTTTCGTCGGCCACGGGATGTTGGCCCTCGGGCATGCGCGCGACCAAAAAGGGCACATCAAAGCGGCGCGGCAAATCGCGGTCGGTCACCCAATGGGCGAGCCAAAACACCGCATCGGCCGCGAGGGTGAGCCCGCGCGCCTGGCATTGGGGCGCAAAGGCCTCTGCCGGGGCCTTGCGGTCCAGAGCGGCGATGTCGTTCGCATCGGCCCAGCGACCGTCGGCATGGCGGGCGAGCAAAAGGCCAAGCTCTTCAAAACTCTCGCGAATCGCCGCGATCGCCTGGGTCAAGCGCCGCGCGTCTTGGCCCGGGCGGTGCCGGGCCATGGCATGGGCCTGGGCATCGGCCGCGTCGATTCCACCGCCGGGGAACACATAGGCCCCTGGGGCAAAGCTTGCGGTCATGGCGCGGCGCGTCATGAGCACTTCAAGCCCATCGGGGCCATCGCGCAACAGCAGCACAGTCGCGGCAGGCAAAGGTTCGGGGTAGGTGCGGGCGGGGTGGAGGAGCTGGGAAGAACGAGGCATTCCTGCATTATGCGATTTCTGGCGCGTCGGGTGGCCGATAATTGCCCCATGCGCATCCGTTTCACCAAAATGCACGGCGCGGGCAATGACTTTGTGGTGCTCGACGAAACCCAACACCGCTTGCCGTTGACGCCTGCCCATTACCGCTACCTGGCCGATCGCCATCGGGGGGTGGGCGCGGACCAGATTTTGAGCGTACGGCCGCCACCGCATGACGGCGTCGATTTTGAATACGTCATCCACAACGCCGATGGCGGCGAAGTGGAGCAGTGCGGCAATGGCTCGCGCTGTTTCGTGCGCTATGTGCATGAACAAGGCTTGACCACGCGCAATCCGGTGCGGGTGCAAGTCAAACAGGGCCAACTGGAATTGCGTGAGCTGGCCGATGGTCGGGTGCAAGTGGACATGGGCGCGCCCGCCTTTGAGCCCGCGCGCATCCCCTTCTTACCCGAGCACGCCCAGCCTGAGGGCGACCATTGGCGCTTGGCGTTGCCGGGGGGAGAGACCGTGGCCATGGATGTGGTCTCCATGGGGAACCCCCATGCCGTGCAACGCGTGGACGACGTCGATACCGCGCCCGTGGCAAGCCAAGGCCCGCTGATCGAGCACCACCCGGCCTTTCCGCAACGCGTCAACGCCGGGTTTTTACAAGTGCAAACCCCACACCAGGTTCGCCTGCGGGTGTTCGAGCGGGGCTCGGGCGAAACCTTGGCCTGTGGCACGGGTGCTTGCGCGGCGGTGGTGGCGGGCATTCGCCGGGGCTGGCTGGCCTCCCCCGTGGAAGTCCAAACGCGTGGCGGTGCGCTGCGCATCGAATGGACCGGTGAGGCCGGTGCTTCCGTTTTCATGACCGGTCCTGCCACCACCGTGTTCCATGGTGAACTTGAATTTCCCCCTGACCTCTGAGAGCTTGTCCATGAACCCGATCACCGAAGACGACATCGCCAACTTTCTCATCCACACGCCGGATTTTTTTGACCGTCATGCGGAACTGCTCGCCACCGTCCGTTTGACGAGCCCCCATGGCCAGCGCGCGGTCAGCTTGCAAGAGCGCCAGGCGGAAATGCTGCGCGAGAAAATTCGGGCCCTCGAGTTGCGTCAAATGGAGATGATGCGCCATGGCACCGAAAATGAGGTGCTCATGGAGCGCTTGCACCGTTGGGTGAAATCCCTGCTGCTGACCACTCACGCGCAAGACTTGCCCGCCAAAATGGCCGAGGGCATCGCGCAGGAGTTTGTGGTGCCCCAAACCGCGATTCGGATTTGGCAAGTTGCGCCCGCCCATCAGGCCGAACCTTTTGCCCAAGGGGTGAGCGAGAGTGTCAAGGCGTATGCTCAAACCCTCTCCGGCCCGTATGTGGGGGCTCCGGCTGGACTGGAAGTGGTGCAGTGGCTGGCGGAGCCCAACGCCGTGCAGTCCTTGGCCATCCTGCCCTTGCGTGCCTTGTCCAACGCAGAAGAACCCGCCCGAGTGATCGGACTCCTCGTCTTGGCCTCACCCGACCCACAGCGCTACCACGAAGGCATGGGAACCACCTTGCTCGAACGCATCACCGAATTGGCCAGTGCGGCCCTGAGCCATTTGGGCTAAGCCAGTTTCACGCTCTCTGCCCCGTGCCAACCCCTGACGCCGCCCCCTCCAGTCACACCGCTTCGGCGGTGGATCCTCAGGGTTGGGTGGAGGTCTATTTACGCCACGTGCGGGTGGAAAAGCGACTGGCCGAGCGCACCCAAACCCTCTACGCCGAGGATTTGGCCAAACTTTGCGCCTTTGCCCAGGCCGTGCCCATCGCGCTCGACCAGGTGCAACCCGGTCACGTGAGGCGCTGGGTGGCGCAAATGCACGGTCAGGGGCGAAGCGGCCGCGGCATCGCCCTCATCCTCTCGGGCTGGCGGGGCTTCTACCGCTGGTTGGGGCGCCAAGGCTTGGCCGCGCAAAATCCCGTGCAAGATGTGCGCGCGCCCAAGCAGCCCAAACCCCTGCCCAAGGCCTTGGGTGTAGACGAAGCCATGCAACTGGCCGATGCGCCGGTGGCCCAATCCGACCCCGTGCTCGCCAGCCGCGACCAAGCCATGATCGAGTTGCTCTACGGCTGTGGCTTGCGTGTGGGAGAGCTCGTGGGCCTGGATGTGCAAGCGCACAGCCAAGCCAGGGGATGGATCGATTGGGACGATGCGCTCGCCCACGTGTTGGGCAAGGGCAGCAAGCGTCGCAGCGTGCCGATTGGCTCGCACGTGCTCAAGGCTTTGCAAGCCTGGCGCGAGCAGCGCCTCCTGTGGGTTCACCCCAACGCCCCCGATCCCCACGCCTTGTTCATCGCCGCCCCCGGGCGACGCTTGAGCGCCCAAAGCATTTGGTTGCGGGTGCGTCAGCACAGCCTGCGCGCGGGCCTGGCCACGCCGGTGCACCCGCACATGCTGCGCCACTCCTTTGCCAGCCATGTGCTGCAGTCCAGTGGCGACCTGCGTGCCGTGCAGGAGCTGCTGGGCCACGCCAACATCAGCACCACCCAGGTCTATACCCGGCTGGATTTTCAGCACCTGGCCAAAGCCTACGACGCGGCCCACCCACGTGCCAAGCGCAAATGAGACCGCCATCCTGCGCTGCACACGTGCTGTGAGGCCATGCCCAGTGCCGGAGTGCCGCGCTTGAATTCGTCGCTACACTCCCCACCTCTTGTCATCCTGTTTTGAAGCGGAAGCGCGCCATGTCCCTGATCCCCACCACCATCCTGACCGGCTTTTTGGGCTCGGGAAAAACCACTTTGCTCAAGCGCGCGCTGACCGAGGCCCATGGCCAGAAAATCGCCGTGATCGAGAACGAATTTGGCGAAGAAAACATCGACAACGACATCCTGGTCTCGGACACCAACGAACAGATCATCCAGATGAGCAACGGCTGCATCTGTTGCACCATCCGCGAAGACCTGCGCGTGACCTTGCAACTGCTGGCCGCCAAGCGCCGCAAAGGCCTGCTGGACTTTGAGCGCATCGTGATCGAGACCACCGGCTTGGCCGACCCCGGTCCTGTGGCGCAGACTTTTTTCATGGACGATGAAATCGCCGAGACCTTTTTGCTTGACTCGATCTTGACGCTGGTGGATGCCAAACACGCCGCGCAGCAGCTGAACGACCGTCAGGAGGCGCGTCGTCAGGTGGGCTTTGCCGATCAGATCTTCATCAGCAAGTCCGATCTGGTTTCGCCAGAAGAGCTTGACGCTTTGCAGCACCGCCTCAAGCACATGAATCCGCGTGCCCCCCAAAAGGCGGTGCATTTTGGCGAGGTGGCCTTGTCCGAGGTGTTTGACCTTAAGGGGTTCAACCTGAACGCGAAGCTGGACATCGATCCGGACTTTCTGAAGGACGATGCCCATGACCATGTGCATGGCGAACATTGCGACCACCCATCGCATCAGCATGATCACGACCATGATCATGTGCACGGCGAGCATTGCGACCATCCTTCGCATGCCCATGAGCATGGCCACCACCACCACCATGACGACGATGTGAAGAGCTTTGTTTTCCGATCAGACAAAGCCTTTGATCCAGCCAAGCTGGAAGATTTTCTGGGCGCGATCGTCAATATTTATGGTCCCCGCATGTTGCGTTACAAAGGTGTCTTGAACATGCGCGGCACCGAGCGCAAGGTGATTTTCCAGGGGGTGCACCAGCTCATGGGCAGTGACCTGGGGCCGATGTGGGCCGATGGTGAGGTCAAAACGAGCAAGATGGTATTCATTGGCATCGATTTGCCCAAGGACATCCTGTTGCAAGGTCTGGAGCAATGTCTTGTCTGAAGGCGGTTTTTGTCGCCCATTGACTCATCCGGCCCATGCAGGCGAACGGTTTTTAATCGCTTGCCGTGCATTTTTTGATCGTTCTTATCGCTACAATCGCCCGCCTGAAGCCCACCCTTTGAGGGTGGTCTGGTGAACCCCA
>VEQC01000241.1 GCA_018883455.1 Limnohabitans sp.
AGCCATGATCGAACCGCAAACTTGGCTCTATTGGATCAACCCGCCAGATCCTGTGCATGCCCAAGTGGTGGAAGAGCCCCCTGAGTTGGTAGAGACGCTCGCGTCGGATTTAACGCGCGCGCTAACTGCCGACTAAAGCCTTCAGGGCTTGCACTCGGTATTGCCATACCGCTGCAAGCACAGCTGCGCCGCACACGCGTTCATGGCGGAATCGCGGGCGGCTTCGTTGGTGTCGACGACGGCCGCTTGCGGGTACGGAAAGAAGTCGGTGCGCATGAGGGGTATGCATGTGGTGTGGGCCGTGTTGCCCACGCGCGTGGTTGTGCAATGGGTTTGCCCACTGGGCACTTGAATGGGGTGGTAACGGGTGACGATGGTGTTGACGTTGACCACGGGGTAGCGGGCATAGGCGTCGGGCGCGCAGTCGCTTTTAGCGGCACGAAATTCCGGGGTTGCACACCCCACCATCAGCAAACAAAACAGCCCCGCTAGCGCACGTTGCATAGGCCCGCCCCCTTTTCCTCCCACCTTAACGCATCACCCGCCCCTTCGGTTGGCAGGTGATGATTCTGGCTGAAAAATCAGGGGCTTAGGGGATGAAGCTTAGGGTTGATAAACCCAGCGGCCGTTTTCGATTTTGATCATGACTTGGCTGCGCTCGTCCACGCCATTGTGATCTTGGGGCGACATGGTGTAGACCCCTTCGGTCCCCACAAAGCCCTTGAGGCCTTCGATGGCATCGCGCACGGCGGCGCGGAACTCCGCTGTGCCGGGTTTGGCCACTCGCGCGGCAGTGCGCGTCGCGCCATCGGCAATCAAGAGGGCGTCCCAAGCGGTGGCCCCAAAGAGAGAGCGGTTTTGCGGCCCGAACGCGGCATCGGACTTCTTGAGGAACTCCATCGCCGGCTTTTTGATGGGGTTGCTGTCGGGCAGCTGATCCCCCACGAGCACGGGCGCGGCGGTGATGAAGCTGCCATCGAGGGCCTTACCGCCCACACGCAAAAAGTCAGCATTGGCCACGCCCTGGGTTTGGTAAATATGGCCCTTGTAGCCGCGGTTGACCAACTCCACATGGGGCAGGGCACCGGGCGTACCCGAGCTCAGAATGTAGACCGCGTCGGGGTTGGCACTCATGACTTTGAGCACTTGGGCCGTCACGCTTTGGTCTGTGGCGTTGTATTTCTCGCTGCCCACCACTTTCACGCCTCGTCCAGGCGCCATGTTTTCAACGGTCTTGAGGAAGCCATCGCCATAGCTATTGGCCACACCGATGGTGGCCATGGTCTTGAGGCCAGCCTTGGCCATGTGATCGAACACGCGCGCAGCCGAGATGGCCTCCGTGGGCGAGAGCTTGAAAGCCCAACGCCGCGGGCCGTCTTGGGGCAACACAATCGCGCCCCCGCCGGCCAAGCTGATGACGGGCACTTTTTCAGCGCCAGCAACTTCCACCACCGCCAGCGAGGTGGGGGTGACCGAAGCGCCAATGATGAGATCGACTTTGTCCTCTGCAATCAGGCGCATGGCGCTCTTGGTGGCGGTGCCGGTGTCGCTGTTGTCGTTGAGGATGGTGAACTTCACCTTCTGGCCTCCGAGTTCACCCGGCCACAGCTGAATGACTTTTTCCTCGGGAATACCCAAGGATGCGGCCGGTCCGGTGAGCGAGAGCACGACGCCCACATGGATGTCGGCCCAAGTGGGCAACGCCAAAGCCAGACCGAAGCCGAGCAAGGCGCGCGCCATGCGGCGCGTGAGGGAGGGGATGGTGTGCATGGTTTGTCTCCTGTGAAGTTGTGATCGACCGAAAAATCAGGTTTGCTCCGCGGCCACGGCGTCTTGCAGCATCTTGCGAAACTGCACCAGAGCCACATCAAAGTGCAAGGGCAACATGTCGGCCTCGGCTCCGGGGGCGAGGTTGCGAAATTGCGCGGTGATCATGTCGCGGTCTTCGTTGAAGGCTTCGACCAGGGACTGATAAATGCTTTGTTTGACCGCGGGATCTGACACGCCCGCAGGATGCGACTGCTGAAAGAAATAGTGCGTGCTGGTTTCAGTCTCTGGCGTCAGGGTCTGGCAGCTGTGGAGACGAACCGCGCGCCGGTCATCGTCGGGGGAGTCTCCCACGGGGCGGCCGCCCGAGCTCATGAGCAGCGTCGACGGAAACAGAAAGTCATACACGAACCAGCGGTTGAGCGGGGAATCAAACGGGCGAAACCGCTGGTAGAAAGGCGGGGCTGGCACGTTGTCGATGAAGCGGGAGACCTTCACGCCGCGCTGGCCGTTGGACGTCACGCGTTCGACCTGCGGCCGTGCCTGAGCGATGGCGGGCGAGCCTCCCAGGGTTTTGGCGTGGACATAGCTCAGGTGAGAGAAGTCGAGCAGGTTGTCGGCAATCAGCAAATAGGGGGTGTCATAGTGCATATAGCCCGGGAGGTTCACCCAATTCGGATGGTCGCAGGAGAAGTTGTCCGGCAGCATTTGGGGGTCGGCCCGCTCGGGCTCACCCATCCACACAAACACCCATTTGTTTTTCACCTGCAAAGGATAGGTTTTGACGCAGGCTTGGGCCGGCACACGCTCAATCCCCGGAATCTCAATGCAACGCCCCGTGGCGTCAAACAACATGCCGTGGTAGCCGCAACGAATGGCGTCGCCTTCGCGGCGCCCGACCGAAAGCGGCGCATGGCGGTGGCAGCACTTATCGGCCATGGCCACCATCTCTCCGTCCTGCCGGCGGTACACCATGATGGGCTCGTTGAGCACCTTACGCGTGAAGAGCCGCTCCTCGTCATGGGAAGGGATTTCGTGATCCCAGGCAATGACATACCAACAGTTGCGCAACCACATCGCTCCACTCCTCACAGGTCCAGCCTCAAGACTAGGGGCGCGCAAGGTATGCGTCAACCGCATTTGATTCATAGATAAAATGAATTTCATGCATATCGACTCGCTTGACTTGAATCTGATCGCGGTTTTGGAGGCGATGTTTCGCGAACAAAGTGTGACCCGCGCCGCCCACGGCTTGGGCCTCACCCAAAGCGCCATGAGCCATTCCCTCAACCGCTTGCGCCTTTATTTTGAGGACCCCTTGTTTGTGAAGTCGGGCAACCTCATGGCCCCCACCCCCAAGGCCGAGTCATTACGTCACGCCGTCTTGGAGGTGATGGCGGTGGTGCGGCAAGGCATTTTGAGTGAGGCGGGGTTTGACCCGAGCGCCTCGCGCAAGGAATTCACCCTGTGCATCACAGACATGGGCGAACTGGTCTTTTTGCCGGGGCTCCTGCGCCAATTGCGACGCCGTGCCCCGCATTGCACCTTGCGCACCTTGCAGGTGCCTGCGGAGCAAATCGAAGG
>VEQC01000242.1 GCA_018883455.1 Limnohabitans sp.
GCTGATGACCATGCCGGCACCCGCGGTCATCAAACCCAGCGCCAGCGATGACGCCCCGATGCTGCGCAAGGTGGGGTCGAGCCAGTCGGGAATCTGCAGCCCGAGCAAATTGGCCACCAAGCCCGAACCCGTGGCGATGATCAGGGGGTTGCGCGCGAGCTCGCGCAAAAACCCCCGTTGGCCCTGCCGCGCCATGGGCCAAACGGCCGCCACATTAAACGGCGGCACACACACGCCAATCAACACGGCAATGAGCAAGGCGTATTGCCCGCCCCCGAGTTTTTCGGCCAGCACCAGGGCGATGAAGGAGTTGAAGCGAAAACCCACCTGGGCGCTCGCGGCGTGCAACTGCGGGTCGATCCAACGCCGCAAGCCCGGCAAATGCGGGATGGCGTAGGTCAGGCTCACGCTCAGGGCCCCAAGCGCCAGCGCCGCCAGAATGAGTTGTGAGGTGGCGGCCAGATCGATGGGCGAGCGCACGATCGAGTGAAACAGCAGGACCGGGAAGAGGAAGTAATAAACCAAACGCTCGACAGGTTCCCACACTTGTCGGTTCAAGGGGGTGTGGTGGCACAACAGATACCCACACAAAATCAAGCAGAAATCCGGAAAGAGCAAAAGGGCAAAGTTCACGCGCCAAGGATAACCCCATAATGGAGGGATACGTTCGTTGTCTATCTGAGGAGAAAAACATGCTGCGTCGTCATCTGTGGGTTTTGCCGCTGTCCCTTTCGGCCACCTTGGCCGCTGCGCAGGGCTACCCCAACAAGCCCGTCACCTTGCAAGTGCCCTTTGCCCCCGGCGGAACCACAGACATCATTGCGCGCACCATGAGCGAGCCCCTGAGCAAGGCACTTGGCCAAAGCGTGGTGGTGGTGAACAAGGCCGGCGGTGGGGGTGTGGTGGGCGCGACGGAAACGGCCAAAGCCGCCCCGGATGGGTACAACATCGGCATGGCCACCGTCTCCACGACGGCCGCCAACCCCGCAATCAACCCCAAGATTGCCTACAACCCACTCACCGATTTCTCCCCCATCACCAACATCGCGGCCACGCCTAACGTGATCGCGGTTCATCCCTCCTTCCCCGCGCGGGATTACGCCGGCTTTGTGGCCGAACTCAAAAAGAACCCGGGCAAGTATTCCTATGCCTCCTCGGGCACCGGCGGGATCGGCCACTTGCAGATGGAGTTGTACAAAAACCTGAGCCAGACCTTTGTGACGCACATCCCCTACCGTGGGGCGGGGCCGGCGCTCAATGACACCGTGGCCGGTCAAGTGCCGATCATCTTTGACAACCTGCCCTCGGCGCTGCCCTTCATCAAGGACAACCGGTTGGTGGCCATCGTGGTGGCCGCCCCGCAGCGTTTGGCGGTGTTGCCCAACATCCCCACCTTCAAGGAAGTGGGCCTTGAGCCGGTCAACCGCATGGCCTACTATGGCCTCTACGGCCCCAAGGGCTTGCCCAAAGAGGTGGTGGACAAGCTCTACAGTGGCGTGCGCAAGTCATTGGAAGACCCCGCAGTGCGCAAGCGCATTGAGGACACCGGCTCCCTCATCGTGGCCAACACCCCCGACCAATTCGCGGCCCAAATCAAGGCCGAGTTTGAGGTGTACAAAAAGGTGGTGAACGAGCAAAAGCTCACCCTCGACTGATCGCACCGCGGTCTGCGGGTTTTGCCATGGCCGATGCCGACCTGATCGACCGCTTTATCGACGCGCTGTGGCTGGAAGAGGGGCTCTCGGCCAATACCTTGGCGGCCTACCGCCGAGATTTGCAAGGCCTCTCCGATTGGTTGCACGCGCGCGGTGACACCCTCCACACGATGGACACGCCGGGCATCTTGGCCTATTTCTCGGCGCGCCACACGCAAACCCGCGCCACCACCGCCAACCGGCGGCTCTCGGTGTTCAAACGCTTCTACCGCTGGGCACTGCGCGAGCGCTTGCGCGCCGATGACCCGACCCTGAGCCTCGATGCAGCCAAGCAGGCCATGCGGGTGCCCAAAACCCTGAGCGAGGCGCAGGTCGAGGCTTTGCTGGCGGCCCCCGACGTCGAGACCCCCTTGGGGGTGCGCGACCGCGCCATGTTGGAAGTGCTCTATGCCTGCGGCCTGCGGGTGAGTGAACTGGTGCAGCTCAAGCGCATCCATGTGTCACTGCGCGAGCAATGTTTGCGCGTCATGGGCAAGGGCAGCAAGGAGCGTCTGGTGCCCTTTGGCGAGGAGGCGGCGCTGTGGATCGAGCGCTATTTGGCCGAGTCTCGCCCCCAGCTCTTGGGCGCGGGCATGAGCGAGGCGCTGTTTGTGAGCAGCCGGGGCAGTCGCGCGGGCGAAGGCATGACGCGCATCGCGTTTTGGCAGCTCATCAAGCGCTACGCGGTGCAAGCGGGTATTCAGGCCCCGCTCTCACCGCACACCTTGCGCCATGCTTTTGCGACCCATTTGCTCAATCATGGCGCCGATTTGCGCGCCGTGCAAATGCTGCTGGGGCACGCCGACATCTCCACCACCACCATCTACACCCACATCGCACGCGAGCGCTTGCGGCAGTTGCACAGCCAGCACCACCCGCGTGGTTGAGGCGAGCGGCCAACCCTTTTGCGGAATTCAGAGTCCGTCGCCCTGCAAATAGGCGAGTTCGTCCGCGCTAAAGCCCGCGCGCCGACGCGCGTCGGTGTTAAAGGGCGGGCGCAGGCGCGGCGCTTGGTATTGCCGCACCAGCTGGCGGTAATGGGGCAGAGGGGCGAGCCCTTGTTGGGCGCACAAGTAGCCATACCAGTGATTGCCAATGGCGACATGGCCCACTTCGTCGCGCAAAATGATGTCCAGAATGGCCACCGCGTCGACGGCATGGGGCGTGCCGGCCCGGCGCAATTTGTATTGGATGAGGCGCGTGGCATCGAGGCCTCGCGCTTCCAGGGTGCGGGGCACCAAGGCCATGCGGGCCACCACATCGTGCGCTGTTTTTTCACACATCTGCCACAGCCCGTCATGGGCATCGAAATCGCCATACGCGAAGCCCATGCGCACCAACAAGGCGTTGAGCAAGCTGAAATGGTGGGCCTCTTCGTGGGCCACGCGCAACCAGTCTTCGTAAAACGCGGGGGGCATGCCGTCAAAGCGCCAGACGGCGTCGAGCGCCAGGTTGATGGCGTTGAATTCGATGTGGCACACCGCATGGAGCAAGGCGGCGAGGCCTTCGACGGTAAAGGGCTTGCGCGAGGGCACTTGCTGCGGCGGTTTGAGCACGGGGCGAGCGGGGCGTCCGGGCAAGACGTGGCCCGCCTCACGCGCAGGCGGGTCTGCCGGGCGCAGGGGGGCCAGGGCGCGTGTGTCCCACAAGGCG
>VEQC01000049.1 GCA_018883455.1 Limnohabitans sp.
GGCACCGACCTCGTCGGACGACCATTTGTGGCCTTGGTCGGGCATGTCAGACAACAGCAACTCAACCACCATTTTTTGGCTGTGCTGCACACGCTCGGTTTGCAAGAGCACTTCCAAGCCTTGGGTGGCTTGGCGGCAACAGCTGGCACTCAGGGCGCGCTCGCCTTTGACCTCGACCACACAGGCGCGGCAATTGCCATCGGCACGCAAACCTTCGCTGTGACACAGATGTGGGATTTCAATGCCCTGACGCTTGGCCGCTTGCCAAATGCTGTCGCCCGCTTGAGCAGGAATGGTTTGGCCATCCAGGGTGAAAGTGATGGGCGCGACGTGAGACATCAAGCCACCTCGTGAGAAAAATACTGTTGCACACAACGCACCGGATTGGGCGCGGCTTGACCTAAGCCACAAATGGAAGCATCCACCATGACGCGGCTCAAATCTTCGAGCGTGGCCTGGTCCCAATGGGGCGCTTGCATGAGTTGCGCGGCTTTGTCAGTGCCAACGCGACATGGTGTGCACTGGCCACAGCTCTCATGCGCAAAAAAGCGCATCGCGTTCAAGGCCAAGTCGCGCGCACGGTCGTGCTGGCTGAACACCACCACGGCGGCCGAACCGATGAAGCAACCATGCGGCTGCAAGGTATCGAAGTCCAAGGGCACATCGGCCAACGATGCGGGCAACATGCCGCCCGATGCACCGCCGGGAAAGTAACCATACAAGCTGTGCCCTTCGGCCATGCCACCGCAGTATTCGTCGATCAACTCGCGCAGGGTGATGCCTGCAGGGGCGAGTTTGACGCCGGGCTCTCTTACACGACCGCTGACGCTGAAGCTGCGCAAACCCTGACGGCCATGGCGTCCATGGCTGGTGAACCAACTGGCGCCTTTTTCCACGATGTCGCGCACCCAATGCAAGGTCTCGAAGTTGTGCTCCAGCGTGGGGCGTCCAAACAAACCGACCTTCGCAATGTAGGGCGGGCGCAAGCGGGGCTCGCCGCGTTTGCCCTCGATGCTCTCGATCATGGCAGACTCTTCGCCACAAATGTAAGCGCCAGCACCACGGCGCAGCTCTAAGCGCGGCAGGGGACAAGGCGGGTTGGCCTGCAAGTCGGCCAAGGCTTGTTGCAAGACGGGGCGCAGGCCGTGGTATTCGTCGCGCAAGTAAATGTAGACCGCCTCGATGCCCACGACTTGGGCCGCGACGAGCATGCCGTCGAGAAAGCGGTGCGGATCTTGCTCAAGGTAGGTGCGGTCTTTGAAGGTGCCGGGCTCGCCTTCATCGATGTTGATGGCCAGGAGACGCGGCGCGGCTTGCTGACGCACGATGCGCCACTTGCGCGCGCTGGGGAACCCGGCCCCACCGAGCCCGCGCAGGCCGGCTTGGTCGAGGGTTTGCAAGACCTCTTCACAAAGAGCCTCACGCGCGGAGGGCGACGCTTGGGCGAGGCGTTCGGGCCAGGTGTAGCCGCCGCTGGCGCGGTACGCTGCAAAACCCACGCCTTGGGGCACTTCGGGAGCATGGTGGCCCGCCTCGACCGCCGCCTGCACCCGCTCGACGCTGGCATGGGCGATGGCGTGTTGGTGCACCACCGCCGCGGGGGCTTGTTCGCAGCGCCCCACGCAGGGCGCGCTGATCACCCGCACGGAGGTGCCCAGGCGCTCACGCAAGCCCTCGAGCAAGGCCTTGGCGCCGGCCATCTCGCAGGAGAGGCCATCGCACACCCGCACGGTGAGGGCCGGGGTGGGGGCATCGTCCTTGAGCAGGTCAAAGTGGTGATAGAAGCTGGCCACTTCAAACACTTCCACGGGGGCGAGATGGAGGTGTTGGGCCAGCGCCAGAAGGTGATCCTCGCGCAAGCCTCGCTCGGCGTCTTGCAGGGCGTGGAGGTACTCGATGAGGCGATCGCGTGCCCAGGGGCCGGGACCCATGAGTTGGGACACGCGCGTGAGGGCCGCTGGGCTGGGTTGGCGGCCCTTGAGCCGGCGCAAGCGCTTGGCGCTATCCCGCAAGTCCTGAGGGACACCGAGGGGTTGGGTCACGACTGACATTTGCGGGGGAGCTCCTCAGAATTCTTTATGATCAGCGCCCATGATAGCGATGCCTTGGCCGTTGTCGGCTTTCCTCGCCTGGGGCGCCTGTTGGCTGGTCTTTGATGGCCTGCTACGCCTGGGCATGGGTGATTATTTCGCAATGCTCGGGGGCGTGCTCTGCGGGGCATTACTGACCCGTCTGGCCAAGACGGATATGCGCCGCCTGATCATTCTGGCGGGGTTTCCTCTCTCCTTGCTCGGCACCTCGGCGGCATGGGAGCTGCCCGGCTGGGGCTGGCTCTCGCTGTTTGCGGCGGCGCTACTGGTCTACCCTTTAAACGCTTGGGGGGACGCGCCGCTCTTTCCCACGCCCAAGGATGCCTTGCGAGGCCTGCCAGACCGCATGGACCTTCCGCCCATCCCCCGCATTTTGGATGCGGGCAGTGGTTTGGGGGACGGCTTGATTGCCTTGCGGCGGGCCTTTCCTCGCGCGGAGCTCCATGGCATTGAGATGAGCTGGCCACTGCGCCTGCTCAGCGCCCTGCGCTGCCCTTGGGCGCGCATTCGCCAAGGCGACATATGGGCGGCGAGCTGGGCCGACTACGACGTGGTCTACCTCTTCCAGCGCCCCGAGACCATGCCTCGCGCGGTGGAAAAAGCCCAACAAGAGCTCAAGCCTGGCGCGTGGTTGGTGAGTTTGGAGTTTGAAGCGCGCACTCTGCAGCCACAGGCGGCGTACACGCTGGCCAAAGACCGCCCGGTGTGGATTTACCGGGCCCCCTTCACGCCAAGGGGCTGAGCAGGAGCTTGTCGATGCGCCGGCCGTCTAAGTCGACCACTTCGATGCGCCAGCCACTGCACTCGAAAGATTCGCCGGCTTGGGGCAAATGGCCCGCGAGGTTCATCACCAAGCCTGCGACGGTGTTGTAGAGGCCGCGATCCTCGTCTGGCAACTCTTTGATGTCCAGACGGTTTTTGAACTCGCTGATGGGCATGAGGCCGTCAATCCACCAAGTGCCATCGGGACGCGGCGTGGCCCAAGGCTCCTCGGTCACGCCGTTTTGCAACAGCTCACCGGTGATGGCTTCGAGCAAGTCGCGCGGCGTCATGAGGCCTTGGACGCTGCCGTACTCATCCACCACGAGCACGAGGCGGCCACTGGCATCGAGCCGCCCAGAAGGCTGGCGGAATTGCTCCAGCAAGTCCAGGCCGGTGAGGGTCTCGGGAACAAAGGCCACGGGCTGGGCCGCAGACTCCAGCGGCAGATCGGTGCCGGGGGGCAAGCGCAAGAGGTGCGACACGCTGACGGCGCCCAGCACGTCGTCAAGCCCGCCACGACACACGGGGTACCAGGAATGTGCCCCTTGGCTGCCCACCTGGGCGAGGGCTTGGGCCACGGGCATGCGCGCGTCGAGCCATTGAATGTCATGCCGCGGCACCATGATGGAGGTGAGGGGGCGCTGGTCGAGCAAAAACACATTGCGCACCATCTGGTGCTCATGCGCCTCGATCAGGCCCGCATCGACCCCCTCCTCCAAACTCGCACTGATTTCCTCTTCGGTCACGGTGCGGGCGTTTTGGGTGTTGACACGCAAGAGGCGCAGCGTGGCGCTGGTGGCCGCAGAGAGCAACATCACAAAGGGGCGGGTGAGAGTGGCCAAGGCGAGCATGGGCGGCGCGGTGAAGCGGGCCACGGTTTCAGGGTAGAGCTGGGCGATGCGCTTGGGCACCAACTCGCCAAAGACGATGGTGAGGAAGGTGATGAGGGTGACCACCAGCCCCGTGGCGATGCCGTGCGCATAGGGTTCCCGCACGCCAAAGACCTGGCCGAGCCAATCGCTCAGGGGATCGCTAAAGACCGCCTCGCCCACAATGCCGTTGAACACCCCAATGGAGGTGATGCCAATTTGCACGCTGGAGAGGAATTGGGTGGGCTGGTCCAAGAGCCGCAGGGCAGCCTGTGCGCCACTCTCCCCCGCCTCTTGCAGGGCGATCAAGCGGGCTTTTCGACTGGAGGCCACGGCCATCTCCGACATGGCAAAGATGCCGTTGAGGAGAATGAGCAGGACGATGAGCAGGAAATCCATCCCGAAAGCATAACGGATTGGCGACAATGCCCCCATGGCGACCTATTTCATTGGCGATGTGCAGGGCTGTGACGCGGCGTTGGGGCGTCTCTTGACGGTGATGGACTTCTCCCCGAGCCGGGATCAATTGTTTTTCCTGGGTGACTTGGTCAACCGGGGGCCCGATAACCTGGGGGTGTTGCGGCGTATCCGTGCGCTGGAGGGCAGCGCGCGGGTGTTGCTCGGCAACCATGACTTGCACTTGCTCGCGGTCGCAGCGGGCGTGCGCGCGGCCAGCGCCCAAGATACCCTTGACGATGTCTTGCAAGACCCCGAGCGGTCCGCATGGCTGGATTGGCTGCGCCAGCAAGCCTTGGCGATCGAAGACCAGGGCTTGCTGATGGTGCACGCGGGCGTCTTGCCCGAATGGAGCGTGGCCCAAACCCTGGCGCTCGCCCAAGAGGTGCAGGCCGTGCTGGCCGGCCCCGATTGGCAGCACTTCTTGCGCCAGATGTATGGCAACACGCCCGATCGCTGGGATCCCCACCTGACAGGGGTTGAGCGCTGGCGTTTGACGGTCAACGCCCTCACGCGCTTGCGCTATTGCCACCCGGATGGTCGCATGGACTTTCTCACCAAGGAGGGTGTCGCACAGGCTCCCTCCCACCTCTTGCCATGGTTTGACTTGCCCCATCGCGTGAGCCGAGGAACGCCCATTCTTTTTGGGCACTGGTCCACCCTCAACCCCATGGCGCGAGACGATGTGGTGTGTTTGGATGATGGCTGCGTCTGGGGCGGGTGTCTGAGTGCGCTGGAGCGCCCCGCGATGGCGCAGCCTCTGCAGGACTGGCCCAAGTATCAGGTGCGCTGTGAGGCGGCGCAAACGCCAGGCTAAAGCGCGCAAAGCCCCGCTGAGGGCTTGGCCGCGCTGGGTTTAGGCCGTGCCCTTGAAGAGCGCCGCCACCTTGCGCTTGGATTTGATGTTGGTCGGGCGACGTGGCACGGTGGGCGCGGCAGTGGCGGGGACCGCGTCCGCAGCGGGCTCCACATAGGGTTGATCGAAGAAGGGATCGTGGGATTTCTTCGGCGCGGCAGGTCGGCCTTCGGGGCGTTTGGCCGGGGCATCCAGCACGTCACGCGGGTCGTCATCGCCCCAATGGCGACGGCCGGTGTTGATACGCCCCCGCGGGCGATCGTCTTCAAACTCCACGGGTTCGAGCTCGGCTTTGCGCTTGATGAGTTTTTCGATGTCCGCGAGCAAACGGCTGTCGCTGCCCGTGACAAAACTGATGGCGATGCCGGAGGCACCGGCGCGCCCGGTTCGCCCAATGCGGTGGACGTAGTCCTCGGCGTTAAAGGGCAAATCGTAGTTGAACACCGCCGGGACGTCCTTGATGTCGAGACCACGGGCCGCGACGTCGGTACAGACCAGGAGATCGACTTCGCCGCGCTTGAATGCATCGAGGGCTTTCAAGCGCTCGTCTTGGCTCTTGTCGCCATGCAACGCGGTGGTGCGCAGGCCATCGCGCTCCAAGGAGCGCGCGAGACGGGCACAGCCGAGCTTGCTGTTGCAAAACACAAAGGCCTGGGTGACTTGGTTTTGGCGCACGAGTTGGCGCAGGGCGCGACGCTTGTCGTCGTCGGTCACGCTGTAGAAGTGCTGGGTGACGGTGGTGGCGGTCTCGTTGGGCCGCGCAACTTCGATGGTGATCGGGTTTTGCAGATAACTCGATGCCAGGCGTTTGATCTCGGGAGAGAAGGTGGCCGAGAACAACAAGGTGGTGCGCTGCTTGGGCAGGTAGCTCAGGATGCGTTGCAAATCGGGCAAGAAACCGATATCGAGCATGCGGTCGGCTTCGTCGAGCACGACATACTCCACTTGGTTGAGCACCACGTTCTTGGCTTCGATGTGATCGAGCAGGCGCCCCGGCGTGGCCACCAGCACCTCCACGCCTTTTTTGAGCTCGGCGGTCTGGGGCTTCATGTCCATGCCCCCAAACACCACCGTGCTGCGCAGTTGGGTGTGCTGGGCATAGAGTTTGATTTGCTGCGCCACTTGATCGGCCAACTCGCGCGTGGGCAAGAGCACCAAGGCGCGCACCGGATGGCGCGCGGGCGAAGTGGACGCATTCTCGTGCTTGAGCAAACGTTGCAACAGCGGCAGGGAGAAGGCGGCGGTCTTGCCAGTGCCCGTTTGGGCAGCTCCCATGACGTCCTGCCCGGTGAGCACCACCGGAATGGCCTGGGCCTGAATGGGCGTCATCTGGGTGTAGCCCATTTCGGCTACGGCACGCGCCAGCGGGGGCGCGAGGTTGAGTTGGGCAAATGCTTGGGTCATGTTTAGGTCTTGGGGAGGGTCACGCCCACTTGACCTTGGTATTTCCCGCCGCGGTCGCGGTAGGAGGTTTCACACACTTCGTCGCTTTCGAAAAACAACACCTGGGCGCAGCCCTCGCCTGCATAAATTTTGGCGGGTAGGGGCGTGGTGTTGGAGAACTCGAGGGTCACGTAACCCTCCCATTCCGGCTCAAACGGAGTGACATTCACGATGATGCCACAACGGGCGTAGGTACTCTTGCCTAAACAGATGGTGAGAACGCTTCTTGGAATACGAAAGTATTCAACTGTTCTTGCCAAGGCAAAGCTGTTGGGGGGGATGATGCAGACATCGCTCTCGATGTCGACGAAGCTTTTGTCGTCGAAATTCTTCGGGTCGACCACCGTGCTGTGGATGTTGGTGAAGACCTTGAACTCGCGGGCGCAACGGATGTCGTAGCCGTAGCTGCTGGTGCCGTAGCTGACGATGCGGTGCCCATCGGGTGCGTGGCGAACCTGGCCGGGCTCGAAGGGCTCGATCATGCCGTGCTGCTCGGCCATGCGGCGGATCCATTGGTCAGACTTAATACTCATGCCCCCATTTTAGGGGGTCTGGCCTGCCCTTCCCAGGGGTCCGGAGAGTGCCCCTAGTCGTGCTCGACAAAACGGTCAAAGCAGGCTTTGAGCTCATGCATCCACTTTTGGCGCTGCGCTTCGGTGATGAAGCTCGCCTCAAAACTGTTCGCGGCGAGTTGGTAGGCCTGCTGGGCCCCCAAATCCAGGGCGGTAAAGGTCTGGAGGAAGTTTTCGTTGAGGTAGCCCCCGAAGTAGGCGGGGTCGTCGGAGTTGAGGGTGACGCAGAGTCCGGCGTCGAGCAACTGGGCCAGGTTGTGATCGGCCAAGCGCGGGAAGACGCAGAGTTTGAGGTTGGAGAGCGGGCAGACTGTGAGGGGGATGCGTTCGCGCGCCAAGCGGGCCATGAGTGCCGGGTCGTGAATGGCCTGTACGCCGTGGTCAATGCGCTCGACGTGTAAACCGTCGAGCGCCCCCCAGATGTAGGCCGGCGGTCCCTCCTCGCCCGCGTGGGCCACGCGGCGCAAGCCGTGCTCGGCGGCGCGGGCAAACACGCGCAGGAACTTCTCGGGCGGATGCCCCACTTCGCTGGAGTCGAGCCCCACCCCAATGAAGTGCTCGCGCCAGGGCAAGGCCTCTTCCAATGTTTGCAGGGCGGACTCCTCGCTCAAATGGCGCAGGAAACACAGAATGAGTTGCGCATCCACCCCCAAGCGGGTCTGGGCATCGCGACACGCGCGCGCCAGCCCTTCAATGACCACCCCCATGGGCACGCCGCGCTCGGTGTGGGTTTGGGGATCGAAAAACAATTCGGCGTGCACGACATGGTCCTCCGCCGCACGCTCCAAGTAGGCCCAGGCTATGTCGTAGAAATCCTGCTCCTTGAGCAACACGCTCGCACCCGCGTAGTAAATGTCGAGAAAGCTCTGCAGATTGGTGAACGCGTAGGCCGCGCGCAGCTCTTGCACACTGGCGTACGGCAAGGGCACCCGGTTGCGCTGGGCAAGCGCAAAGATGAGCTCGGGCTCTAGTGAGCCTTCGATGTGAATGTGCAATTCGGCCTTGGGCATTTCGCGCAAGAGTTGCGGCATACGGCTGGGGGAAATGGCAGGAATCTTGGCCATGAAAGCGCTCCTTGATGGGGAAATGCTAGCGTTTCGAGTTGCGCTTGGCTAGAGCACAGCGCACACAAAGCGGGGCGAGCCCCATCAAAAAAGCCGCCCGGAGGCGGCTTCTCGAGAAAGGCTCGTCTGAGCGGCTTACTTGCCGCCAGGGATCTTGCCTTCGACGCCTTTGATGTAGAAGTTGATGCCACCGAGGAATTTGTCATCGGCGACTTCGTCTTTCTTGAGCACTTCTTTGCCGTCCTGACCCACGATGGGGCCTTTCCAGATCACGAAGCTGCCATCGGCGAGGCCCTTCTTGACCTCTTCCACTTTGGCCTTGGTCTCTGCGGGCACATCTTCGGCGATGGAGACGATGTCGATCGCCCCCTCCTTCACGCCCCACCAAGAAGCGGTGTTGCCCGTCCACTTGCCTTCGAGGGCTTCACGTGTGGCTTTGACGTAGTAAGGACCCCAGTTGATGATGGCGGACGCCAAGTGGGCCTTGGGGCCGTAGGCGGTCATGTCGGAATCCCAACCGAAGGCACGCTTGCCTTTGTCTTGCGCGGTTTTGAGCACGGCCGGGGAATCGGTGTTTTGGAACAGCACATCGGCACCGCCGTTGATCAGGCTCGTGGCGGCCTCGGTTTCCTTCGGTGGGTTGAACCACTCGTTGACCCAAACCACCTTGGTCTTGACTTTGGGGTTGATCGACTGAGCCCCCAAGGTGAAGCTGTTGATGTTGCGAATCACTTCCGGAATTGGAATGGAAGCGACCACGCCCAGAGTGTTGGTCTTGGTCATCTTGCCCGCGATCACGCCGGCCATATAGGCGCCTTCATAGGTGCGGCTGTCGTAGGTGCGCACGTTGTCGGCTTGTTTGTAGCCGGTGGCGTGTTCAAACTTCACATCCTTGAAATCAGCCGCGACTTTTTGGATCGGGTCCATGTAACCAAAGGTGGTGCCAAAGATGAGTTTGTTGCCTTGGGTGGCCATTTCGCGGATGACGCGCTCCGCGTCAGCGCTCTCGGGCACGCTCTCGACGAAGGAGGTGACGACTTTGTCGCCAAACTCTTTCTCAATGGCTTTGCGACCGTTGTCGTGGGCGAAAGTCCAGCCACCGTCGCCCACAGGGCCAACGTAGGCGAAAGCGATTTTGAGCGGCTCAGGCTTGGCTTCAGCCTTGGGGGCTTCGGCAGGCTTGGCTTCTTCTTTTTTGCCGCAGCCAACCAAAGCGGCGGCTGCCACAACGGTGAGGGCGGCAGCGCGAACCCATTGGCGTTTTTGGATATCAATCATGATGAGACCTCTGTTGAGTGAGAGTGGATGATCAGGAACCGGGCGTGAAAGGCTTTCCGATGGAGGCGGGCATGTTCACCCGCAGCCACCGCGGATTACGAGAAATCAGCGCCAACACCACGATGGTGGCGACATAGGGAAGCATACTCAAAAATTGGCTCGGAACTTCAATTCCCATGGCTTGCAGGTGAAATTGCAACATCGTCACGCCGCCGAAGAGGTAAGCCCCAAATAAAACGCGGGCCGGCCGCCAGGTGGCAAAGGTCGTGAGGGCCAGGGCGATCCAGCCCTTGCCCGCGATCATGCCCTCCACCCAAAGCGGGGTGTAGATGACCGAAATGTAGGCCCCCGAGAGGCCACACAAGGCTCCGCCCGCAACCACGGCCGCGAGCCGGATGCGCCGCACCGGGTAGCCCAAGGCATGGGCAGACTCGGGGGACTCACCCACCGCCCGAAGCACCAAACCGGTGCGAGAACGTTCAAACGCCCAGGCCAGACCGATGGTGAGCGCCATGGCCAAGTAGACCAAGGGGTGGTGCTGAAACAAGGCGGGGCCGAGCCATGGAATGTCGGCCAAGCCCGGGATGCTCCAACTCAGGCGCTCGGGCAACTTGGCTTGCACATAGCCCACGCCCACAAAGGCGGAGAAGCCCACACCAAAGAGTGAGAGGGCCAAGCCGGTGGCGTAGGGGTTGGTGTTGAGCCAGATGACGAGCCAGCCAAAAATAGCGGCCAGCGTAGCCCCCGCGGCCATGCCCGCGAGGAATCCCAAGGTGTCCGAGCCCGTGTGCACCACGGTGGCAAAGCCCGCGATGGCGGCGCACAGCATCATGCCCTCGGCCCCGAGATTGACGATGCCGGCTTTTTCATTGATGAGCAGCCCCAGTGCCGCCAAGGCGAGCACGGTGCCGGCGTTGAGAGTAGAGGCGAGCAATAGCGCGTAGGTTTCCATCAGGCTTCTCCGGCCACGGTGGAGCGGGCTTGCCAGCGCACGCGGTGGTTCATGAGGGTGTCGCAGGCGAGCAAGGCAAAGAGGAGCAGGCCTTGAAACACGCCCGTGATGCTGCGCGGCAGCCCCAGACGCGACTGCGCCAGCTCACCGCCAATGTAGAACGCGCTCAGCAGCAGGGCCGAGAACACCATGCCCACGGGGTGCAGGCGACCGACGAAGGCGACGATGATGGCCGCGAATCCGTAGCCCACCGGCACGTAGGGGGTGAGTTGGCGCAAGGGGCCCGAGACCTCCAAGGCCCCGGCCAATCCCGCGCAAGCCCCCGAAGCCAACAAGGCCAGCCAAAGGGCTTGGCGTGAGGAAAAGCCCGCATAGCGCGCTGCATCGGGTGCCATGCCGCCGACTTGTTGGGCAAAGCCCGCCCGGGTGCGAAAAAGAAAGAGAAGCAGCACCACCACCCCGGCCAACGCAATGGGGGTGCCCACATGCACGCGCCAACCGGTGAGCAAGCGCGGCACCTGCGCCGCTGCGGCAAATGTGGCGGTTTGGGGGAAGTTATACCCCTGGGGGTCTTTCCACGGGCCGTACACCAGGAAGTTGAGCACCATGATGGCCACATACACCAGCATGAGGCTCACCAGAATTTCATTGGCGTGGAAGCGGTCGCGCAACAGTGCGACCAAGCCTGCCCAGACCATGCCGCCCACCATGCCCGCGAGCAAGACCAGCACCCACCAGATGCCAGGGGTTTGCGCATTGGCCTCCAAGGCCATGCCCGCGGCAAAAATAGCACCCATCACAAACTGACCTTCTGCCCCGATGTTCCAGAGGTTGGCCCGAAAACAGATGGACAGGCCCAGGGCGATGAGCAGGAGCGGGGTGGCTTTGACGAGCAACTCGGACCAGGCGTAACCACTCTTGATGGGTTCCCAGAAAAACATTTGCAGGCCGCGCACGGGATCTTTGTCGAGCGCCACAAAAATCAAGGTGCCGAGGATGACCGTGATGACCAACGCCAAGAGCGGCGAGGCATAGCGCCAAAACGAAGAGGGTTGGGGGCGGGGCTCAAGACGCCACATGGTGTTCCTCCTGAGGCGACTGCCATTGCCCCCCCATCCAACGCCCGATGCGCTCGACCTCAGCCTCGGCGCGGTTGAGGGAGGGCGAGAGCCGGCCCCGGGCGATGACGTGGAGCCGGTCGCTGAGGGCCAGCAATTCGTCCAACTCCTCGCTGATGACCAAAACCGCGCAGCCCGCATCGCGCAAGGACAGCAGTGCCGCGCGAATTTGCGCAGCCGCGCCGACGTCCACGCCCCAGGTGGGCTGGGCAGCGATGAGCACACGCGGCGCCGCCTCGATTTCGCGCCCCATGATGAACTTTTGCAAATTTCCGCCCGAGAGCGAACGCGCCAGCGCTTGTGGCCCACCCGCTTTGACCTGATAGCGGCGGATGAGCTCGGCGGCTTGGTCGTGCAAAACCTGGGGCAAGAGCCAGCCGACCCAGCCGCGCCAACCCGTGCGGGCCACACCCTCGTCGCGCGTGAGCAAGAGGTTTTGGGCCAAGCTCAAGGAGGGCACGGCGCCCCGCCCCAAGCGCTCCTCGGGCACGACATGCAGTCCGTGGGCACGCCGATCCTGCGGTCCCCAGCGCCCGGCCGCTTGGTCGTGCAATTGAATGTGATCGGCACGGGCGCGGGCATCCTCACCCGAGAGCGCCGCGAGCAATTCGCGCTGACCATTGCCTGAAACGCCCGCGATGCCCACAATCTCGCCCGCATGCACCTGCAAGTGGATGTCTTGCAAATCCACGCCAAAGGGGTCTTCCGCGGGCAGGCTGAGGCCGCGCACATGCAAGGCAAGCGCGCCGCGTTGCTGCTCGTGGCGTTTGAGCTCCGGGGGGAGGCTGCCAATCATCATTTGGCTCAGGCTCGCGTCGGTTTCCTGGCGAGGATCGCAGGCACCGGTCACGCGCCCGGCGCGCAAAACGGTGCAATGGTCACACAGGCTTCGGATTTCGTGGAGCTTGTGGCTGATGTAGAGAATGCTGCGTCCCTCGGCGGCGAGTTGGCGCAGCACCACAAAGAGCTTTTCCACGGCTTGCGGCGTGAGCACGGAGGTTGGCTCATCCAGGATGAGTAAGCGCGGGTTGGTGAGCAAAGCGCGGATGATCTCGACGCGCTGCATTTCCCCCACGCTCAAGGTGTGCACGGGCCGCTCGGGTTCGATGTCCAAGCCGTATTGGCTTGCGGTCTCCAGAATACGGGCGCGAATATTGGCCAGGGACTCGCTGGCCTCGAGGCCCAGCCAAACGTTCTCCGCCACGCTCAGGGTGTGAAAAAGGCTGAAATGCTGAAACACCATGCTGATGCCCAGCTGGCGCGCAACCTGTGGGTTGCGCACCTGCACCGTCTGCCCCTGGAAACGAATCTCGCCCGCATCGGGCTGCACGGCGCCGTAAATGAGCTTCATGAGGGTGGACTTGCCGGCCCCGTTCTCACCCAAGACGGCGTGGATGCTGCCAGGCGCGACTTCCAGGGAAACACCATCGTTGGCCACCACGGACGGGTAGCGCTTGGTCATGCCACGCAGAGAGAGCAAGGATGTCTCGGGATTCATAGAATCCGCATTATGACGACATTGCTGATCCATCGCGCCGCCCGGCTTGCCACCCTCGACGACGCCCACACCGAACTGGCCAACGGCACACTTTTGGTGCGCGATGGGCGGGTTGAGGCCCTCTTTCCCGAGGGGCAAGTGCCCCCTGCCCTGCTCGCGCCTGGTGGGGTTGACGAGGTGATCGAGGCCTCGCGCCATGTGGTGGTGCCGGGCTTGATCAACACCCACCATCACATGGTGCAGTCGCTCACCCGAGCCGTGCCGCAGGTGCAAAACGCGGAATTGTTTGCCTGGCTGCGGGGGCTTTACCCGATTTGGGCGGGCCTCACGCCGGAGATGGTGACAGTCTCGCATCAGGTGGCCATGGCCGAGCTGCTGCTGAGCGGCTGCACGACCAGCAGCGACCACCTCTACATCTACCCTAACGGCATTCGGCTCGAAGACAGCATCGCCGCCGCCCAGGCCATCGGGATTCGCTTTACCGCCACGCGCGGGAGCATGAGTGTGGGCGAGAGCCAAGGTGGATTGCCCCCCGATGCGGTGGTGGAGCAAGAGCCAGCGATCCTGCGTGAATGCCAACGCTTGATTGAGACGTGGCACGACGCCTCGCACGGATCCATGCTGCAAATCGCGCTGGCGCCCTGCTCGCCTTTTTCCGTCTCTCCGGCACTGATGCGCGAGTCCGCCAAACTCGCACGGGCCTATGGCGTGCGGCTGCACACCCACTTGGCCGAGAACGACCACGATGTGGCCTATACCCGCGAGAAGTTCGGCTGCACGCCGGCCGAGTACGCCGAAGATTTGGGCTGGGTAGGCGACGATGTTTGGCACGCCCACTGCGTGAAGATTGACGATCCGGGCACTTATTTGTTCGCGCGCACGCGCACGGGCATTGCGCACTGCCCGTGCAGCAATATGCGCTTGGCCAGCGGTATTTTGCCGTTGAAGCGCTTGCGGGATGCGGGGGTGCCGGTGGGCTTAGGCGTGGATGGCAGCGCCAGCAATGACGCGGCGCACTTGTTGAATGAGGCGCGTCAAGCCATGTTGCTCGCGCGGGTGGGCCGCGCGCTGGAGCCGTTTGGTTGCGACCATGGCCCAGGGGAGATGACGCCGCGCGACGCACTGCGGCTTGCCACGCGCGGGGGCGCCGAGGTGCTCGGGCGCGCCCACGACATCGGCCAGCTCACGCCCGGCTATTGCGCCGATATCGCCCTCTTTCGCACGGACACGCTGGCGATGGCGGGCGGTGCGGTGCACGATCCGGTGGGTGCGCTGATGCTTTGCGCGAGCCAGAACGCGGATTTCACGATCGTCAATGGACGGGTGGTGGTGCGCGAGGGGCAGCTCACCACGGTCGATTTAGGGCCGTTGGTGGAGCGGCACAACCAGTTGGCCCTCCTGTTGGCTTCTCGTTAATTTTTCCTTTTCTTCGCTGGTTTGTGTGGGCTTCGGGCTTCGGGCTTCGTGCGCACGGGCTTCATGCGCACGGACGCGGTCATTCAGGGGGGCTTCATGCGCACGGACGCGGTCATCCGGGCCGCAGCCCAGGGCCGCTCGCGGGGCTCGGACGGCCCTGGGC
>VEQC01000243.1 GCA_018883455.1 Limnohabitans sp.
AGATGGTGTTGAGGGTGACGAAGATACGGCTGTGGAAGCGGTGCGCATGGCGCACCAGCCGCTCAATCTCGGACACCGAGTTGTCTGCGGTGGCACGCGCGCCAAAAGAAGGGCCGCCGATGTAGACGGCATCGGCACCGTGGTTAACCGCCTCGATGCCGATGTCGGCGGTTCGGGCGGGGGCAAGGAGTTCGAGTGCCTGCTTACTCAACCTTGGCCTTGGCGCGCATTTCCTGCTGGAAGTTGGCCAGGCGCTGTTGCTGCAATTGCTGCGCAATCTGTGGCTTGACCTCATCGAGCTTGGGCAGTTGGGCCTCGCGCTCGTCGTCGAGGCGGATCACGTGAAAGCCAAATTGGCTCTTCACGGGCGTCTGGGTGTATTGCCCCTTTTTGAGGGCGACCATGGCGTCGGAGAATTCCTTGACGAAGTTGCCCGGTGCAGCCCAGTCGAGGTCACCCCCGTTGGCGCCGGAGCCAGGGTCCTTGGACTGCTTTTTGGCGAGATCTTCAAACTTCGCGCCTTTTTACAGGCTCGCGATGACGGCATTGGCTTGGGCCTCGGTTTCCACCAAGATGTGGCGCGCACGGTATTCTTTGCCCCCGTTGGCGGCCACGAATTTGTCGTACTCCGCCTTGATGTCCGCATCGGTCACCGGGTTCTTCTCTTGGAAATCGGCAAAGAGCTGGCGAATCAAAATGGTTTGACGGGCCAATTCGATCTGGTTCTTGAAGTCATCGGAGGCGTCAAGTCCACGGCTTTGGGCTTCTTGCATGAAGATTTCGCGCGCGATCACTTCTTCCTTGATCTGGGCTTCCATATCCGGCGTCACGGGGCGACCCGAGCGCGCCACTTGCTGGGCCAGGGCATCCGCGCGGGACTTGGGTACCGCTTTGCCATTGACGATGGCAATGTTTTGGGCTGTCGCAGCCATGCTGGCGCCAGCCAAGAGAAGGGTCGCCAAGGTACGGCCAATCGGGTGTTTATTCATGAATCGACTCAAGCTTCAGAGGGTGAGGGGAGAATTTCAATGGCCAGGGCGTGCAAACCCGCGTCCAAATAATCTTGCAATGCATCATACACAAGCCGGTGTTGGGCAACCTGACGCAAACCTTTAAATTTCGGGCTGGACAGACGCACCCGAAAATGCGTGCCCGAGGTGCGTCCTTCGGTACCCGCATGGCCGGCGTGCGCCGCGCTCTCGTCAATCACCTCAAGCGGGTGGGCGTCGAGCCGCTCGCGCAGACGCTGGGTGAGGGCTTGGGCGGTGGCGGTGATCATTGGGGGTCCTTTGCGGAGTCGGGGCTTTCCTGCGGCAGGTGACGGCTGAGGTAGATTCCCTGTGCCAGCACAAATACCAGCATCAGCCCCATGCTGCCAAAAAGCTTGAAGTTGACCCAGGTGTCGGTGTCAAACGCATACGCCACCCACAAATTGAGCACGCCCATCACGGCAAAAAAACCGGCCCAGCTGTGCAGCAAGACGACCCATGCGGCCTCGGGTAGCGTCAACTGCTTGTCCAGCAGCACCCGCAGGAAATTGCGCTGGAACAGAAAGTGCCCCACCCAGAGCGCGCCGCCCATGAGGCCGTAGAGCACGGTGGGCTTCCACTTGATGAAGGTCTCGTCCTGTGAGAGCAGCGTGGCCCCGCCAAAGAGCACGATCACGCCCAAGCTCAGCCACTGCAGGGGCTCGATGCGGCGGTGGCGAAAGTAATGCCAGCCAATTTGCACAACGGTGGCCGCAATCGCCACCGCTGTGGCGGTGAAGATGCCGGCCGTCTTGTAGGCGACAAAAAACAAAATGATGGGGAAGAAATCGGCCAGGACTTTCATGGAGCGTCCTTGGGCTCAAAGAGCAGGGCCGCGGAGTTCATGCAAAAGCGCAGGCCGGTGGGGGCCGGGCCGTCGTCGAACACATGGCCCAAGTGCGCGTCGCAGCGGGCGCACACGGTCTCGGTGCGCACCATGCCATGGCGGGTGTCGCGCCGCTCTTCAATGGCGCCAGGCTCGGCGGCGTAAAAGCTCGGCCAGCCGCAGCCCGCGTCAAACTTGGTGTCGGCTTCAAAGAGTTTGGCGCCACAGCTGATGCAGAGGTAGCGCCCCGCTTGCCAATGGTTCTCGTAGCGGCCCGTGAACGGGCGCTCCGTGCCGCTGTGGCGCGTCACTTCAAGCGCGCCCGGCTCAGCCCCTTTGGCGGCCAGGCTTTCTTGCCATTGGGCAAGGGATTTCTGAATCTTCATACCCGCTATTGTCGCCTGAGGCACCCCCGGCACGGCGCGCCCAGGCCACAAACACCCAAACCCCTCACAGGTATGCGCGGGCTCGCTTAACCGCGCTCGCGCAGTCGCGCGAGTTCACGCAAATAGTGATGCATTTGTCGGGCAAGCGCTTGACGCTGCTGTGCCTTGGCCTTGGGCAGGAGTGGCGGCATGGTGGAGTTGGGCATGCGTGCGGCCGGATCGAGTGTTTTTTCCACGAACTCTGCCTCGCTCAGGCCCTGCGCCAAC
Organism: Limnohabitans sp.; assembly: GCA_018883455.1. Lineage (GTDB taxonomy): Bacteria > Pseudomonadota > Gammaproteobacteria > Burkholderiales > Burkholderiaceae_C > Limnohabitans. Next base: position 2,508 of record VEQC01000243.1, read on the forward strand.
TGTGTCAAATCGGTGGGCATTTTTTGTCCGCCGTAGCCCTGAATCTGGTGGCAACTCAGGCAGGCCTCCTGGACTTGCTTGGCCGTGCGTCGATCCGCCTCGGAGAGCCCTGGGTGGAGCAAGCTCTCTTTGCGTTGGGTGTCCACCCGAACTTGCGCCACCTGATAGGGCCATATGTGGCCGCCACGCTCGCGCAAACGGGGATGGCGCAGGTTGTCCCACACCAAATAGTAGGGCCCCAGAGGCACGCCCATCTGGCGCTGCAAGGGGTTGTCAACGGTGAAATCCGTTTGCCCCCGAATGGCGATGGCCAAGAGGGGTTCATGCCGCACGATGTCCTCGCTCGGGATGCGGGAGACGTAGCCATCGAGGGCCAAAAACGCCACCTCGTTACCGGGCGCGCGCCAGGCCTTTCCGAGCACGTGGTCGAGCAGCTGACTGGCGGGATAGCCTTGGTAGGTGCGCTTGGCCGGCAAATCGGCGGCGAGCAAGTGCGGCTCCAGCACGGTGAGGTTCTGCGGGGCCTTGCCCAGTTGCGCGGCCAAGGTGTTGGGGGCCGGTAAAGGCTCTGCTTGGGTGAAAAGGGTCAATCCCCCTATGAGGGCAAAGACTAATAAGTGGCGTGACAATGGGGATAAAAAGAATTCCATGGTATTGTTCCGATTCATAAATAAACCTTTTCGTATTATATTCATTCGGGTCGTGTTGGGGCCACACGCCGGTCATTCAAACCGCTGTCTGGATGGTGTAAGGTAGATGTCTTGAACAAAAAAGGGGCGTATGTCTAGCCGCTGCG
>VEQC01000050.1 GCA_018883455.1 Limnohabitans sp.
AATCAAGACCATGGCAAACCCTGCAACCGCGCTCAAAGCCCCGCAAACGCGGCGAATTCCGCGCGTTTGCATATTGCTTTTATCGGTATGGTGGGGTTGCGTGGCCCACGCGCAAGTGGAGGAATGGGTGCCCGGCACCTTGCAGACCATTTTTTTGCAGAGCGACCCGCACCAAACCGTGATCAAGTTGCTGCGCCAAGCCAAATACGCTGAGGCGCTCGAGCGTGTGGAGGGCTTTGCACGCGCCAACCCCACAGACCCCCAAATGCGTTTTTGGCAGGCCTATTTGCGCGAACGCCTCGGTCGCAAAGACGAAGCCGAAGCGATTTACGAGCAAATGACGCGCGAATTTCCCGAATTGGCCGAGCCCTACAACAACCTGGCGGTTTTATTGGCCTCTCGCGGGGCCTTGGGGCCCGCGCGGCAATGGCTGGAAGCGGCTTTGCGCGCCAATCCGAACTACCGTGTGGCCCATGAAAATCTGGGCGATGTGCTGGTGCGCCAAGCCCGCGAGGCTTATGGCCGTGCCGCCCAAGGCGGCCCGAAAAACGAGGCGCTCGAGCGCAAGCTCGAGCGTTTACAACGACTCACCCAGGAGATGACCCCATGACCCCACTTTTTGCCCGACGTGTCTTGTTGTGCGCGGGCTTGACGCTCGCGGGACTGGCCATGGCCCAAACCCAGCCAGCCGCTGCGCCAGCCAACGCTGCGACGCAGGCGGCCGCCCCGCGTGTGAAACTGCAAACCAGCGCTGGGGACATCGTGATTGAGCTCTACCCCGACAAGGCCCCGCAAACGGTGGCCAACTTCCTTCAGTACGTGAAGGACAAGCACTACGATGGCACGATTTTTCACCGTGTGATTGGCAACTTCATGATTCAGGGCGGCGGTTATGACTCGCGCTACATGGAGCGCACCACCCGCAGCCCCATCAACCATGAAGGGCGCGATGCCTTGGCCAAGGGTGGGCCGCGCAACACCGTGGGCACGGTGGCCATGGCGCGCACGTCGGCGCCGCACTCGGCGACGGCACAATTCTTCATCAATGTGGTGGACAACGGCTTTTTGGACCCCACGCCCACGCAATGGGGCTACACCGTTTTTGGCAAGGTCGTCAGCGGTATGGAGGTGGTGCAGCGCATTCGCAGTGTGCAAACCGGCCCTGGGGGCCCTTTCCCGAGCGACGTGCCGCGCACCCCGATGGTCATTCAATCGGCCACGCTTCTCTGATTTTTTTCAACAAAGGATTTCTCCCATGTCTAACCCCCAAGTCGAATTGCACATCCTCAACCATGGCGTGATCACGCTCGAGCTCGATGCTGAAAAAGCGCCTAAGAGCGTCGCCAACTTTCTGCACTACGTGAACAAGGGTCACTACAACCAGACCATTTTTCATCGCGTGATCGATGGCTTCATGATTCAGGGGGGCGGATTTGAGCCGGGCATGACCCAGCGCGCTTGTGACGCCCCGATTGAGAACGAGGCCAACAATGGTCTGAAAAACGACCACTACACCGTGGCCATGGCACGCACCTCGGACCCCCATTCGGCCACGGCGCAGTTTTTCATCAATGTGGCGGACAACGACTTCCTCAACCATCGCGCGCCAAGCGTGCAAGGCTGGGGTTATGCCGTTTTTGGCAAGGTGGTGAGCGGCACCGAGGTGGTCGACAAAATCCGTCAAGTCAAAACCGGCCGCAGCGGCTTTCATGACGACGTCCCGAAAGAGGACGTGGTGATTGAAAAAGCCGTGGCCCTCTAAACCGCATGTCCTCTCTCGCGCCCCTGCCCACGGCCGAGTTGACCGTGCTGGGGGTGCCTGCACACTGGCAGCGCATCGACTTTCTCTCGGACCTGCACCTTGAGGCCGGCATGCCCCGGACCTTTGGGGCTTGGCGCGACCACCTTTTGCACACCCCCGCGCAAGCGGTTTTCCTGCTCGGGGACATTTTTGAGGTGTGGGTGGGCGATGACGCGACGGACGATTTCTCGCGGCGTTGCGCCGAGGTGTTGCGCGAGGCCAGCGCCACGCGCGCGGTGTATTTCATGCCGGGCAACCGGGATTTTTTAATGGGACCCGCTTGGCTTGAACCGCTGGGCGTGGAACGCTTGCCTGACCCCTGCGTGTTGGCCTTTGAGAACGGTCCGCGCTGTTTGCTCAGCCACGGTGACGCACTTTGCCTCAATGATCCCGATTACTTGCGCTTTCGCGCGCAAGTACGCGCCCCCGATTGGCAGCAGACCTTTTTGGCCCAGCCTCGCGCTGCGCGTGAAGCGATTGCGCAGCAATTGCGCCGCCAGAGCCGGGCGCATCAAGCGCAGGCGATGCAGGCGGCGGAGGTCGATGCCGACGCTGCACGGCAATGGCTAGGCCACGGCGGCGCCACGACCCTGGTGCATGGCCACACGCACCGACCCGCCGACCATACGCTGGCGCCTGGGATGATGCGTCGCGTGCTCAGCGACTGGGATTTAGAGGACTCGGCGCACGCACGCGCCGAAGTGCTCACCTGCCAAGCCAGCCCAGCGGGCTGGCAATGGTCGCGCCAGAAACCCTCAGGCGCGTAAAAGCACTTTCAAGCAGGCTTGCAAGCGCTTGGCCTCAGCAGGTGTGAAGGCTGATGCCAACACTTTAGCGGTATCGCTCGCCCAAGACTCCTCCGGGCCGGGCTGGCCCCGCCGCGTGAGCAATTGCAGCTGCAATGCCCGTCGCGCGGAGAGGTGCGCCGCGGGGGTGGGCAAATCGGCCGCCACCTCCAGGCGCAACAGGGCTTCGGCCGCGGCTTCGGCGTTGCTTGGCGAGGCGCTGAGCGAGTCCACCCATTGCGCGCGTTGGGCGGGGGTGAGGCGCTTGCCCAGGGCTTGGGCCGAGGGGAACTCGGCGCTGTCACGCGTTTGCCAGGCCTGCATGAGGTGGGTGAGCACCTCGCCATGGGCTTGGGCCGCCAAGCGGCGAAGGCTGTCCTGGGCCTGATCTTGCACCTGGCGCAAGGCGCGGAAGACCTCATCGCTCAGACGTGGACGCGGGGGTTCGGCGCCCTCGCGGGAGGGGCGATGCGCGTCTCGACCGCGCGGGACTGGGCGGTTGTCGCGGCTGTCTTTACCGCCCTTGCCGGGTCGAGCATTGGGGCGGGTTTCAACGGGGCGCTTGGCACCGGGCCGGTCATCGCCGCGCACGGCCACGACGGGCCGGGGAGCCGCTTTGGCCGCAGCGGGGGTGGGTGCAACGGGTTCAGTGGGCGCGGCATCGGGGGCCGGGCTTGAATCGGCGGGGCTGGTGTCGCTGTCGTTCACGGCGGCAGCTTCGTTGGCCGTCGCATCCGCGTGCGCGGGGGGCGTATCGGAGGGGGGCTCGCTGGGCGTGTCGGCCCCGGCGTTGGCTGGGGGTTCGCCGGGCGGCAATGCCCCCTCTTGGGCCTCTGGTGCGCTGGCCTGCGCGGCCGCGGCGGGTGCGGTGCCTGCGGCGGGATTTGGCGCCGCTTCGGTGGGCTCGCCACCTTGCAGGACCCACTCCAAATGCGACTGGGCTTTTTTGATGGCGCTGGCGTCACCGCCGGCGTTGGCCGATTCGAGGGCTTTGATGGCGTCAAAGACGCGCTGCTCATAGGGTGAGAGCGGCCGCCCGGCTCTGGCCGCAGCACCTCGGGGGGGACGCTTGTCCGCCCCTTCGCCGCGCTGAATGGGTTTTTGGGCGAACGCTTGGTCGATGGGTTGGCGGAAGGACTCCCAGAGCTTTTGTTCAAAACGCCGATCCAGCGCAATGGTGTGGGCTTCTTCCTGCCAGCGTTGTTGCAAGGCCTTGACTTCGGGAATGCGCAATTGGGGCGCCTCGGCCAAGGCCTGGGCCTCGGCAATGAGGGCACGACGGCGTTCGATACTGGCTTTTTGCGCGGCTTCGAGCGGCTCGTGGGCCGCATGAATCACCTCTTTCCACAGGGGCTGCAGCTCGGCATAGAGTTTTTCGCTCAAGTGCCCGGACTCGCGCCAGCGTTGCGAGAAAGCGTGCAACTGGCGTGTGACGGCCCTCCAGTCGGGGCCTTGTCCGGGGCCTTGGGCGAAGGCGCGGACTTCCTCGATCAGGGCGAGGCGTTGGGATTTGTTGGCCATGCTCTGGGCGCGCAATTGCTTGAGCCAAGCGTCAACCCAGTGGTGCGCGCGGTTGCAGGCCGCGTCAAAGCGCTTCCACAGCGCGGGATTGGGCGCAGCTTGGCGATCGACCTTGCGCCAGCGTTCGCGCAAATCCCGCAAGGCCTCTTGCATCTTGCGCGGGGGCATGGCGGGTTCGCCTTCGGCCGGAGGTGTCTCAGCCTTGTTCGTGCTGGCCGCAGCGGCAGCGGGTGACGCGGGCGCAGGCTCGGCTTCGTGCGTGGTGGCGGGCGCGGGGCTGGATTCAGACTCGGAGAGGGCCTCGGCGCTCGTCGCCGGCACGGTTGGCGCGGGATCGTGCGCTGACGCGATGGGGCTCTCAGACTGGCTCTCCTGAACGCGCTGCGGTGGGTTCGGCTCAGCGCCCTCCTCTGAACCCTCCGGCGCAACTTCTTGCACGCGCTCTGGCGAGCCCTCGGATGGAGCCGCCACAACCGCGGCATCAGCCGCTTGGCCGGAAGGGGCGGGCTTGAACAATGCCTCGGCCTCGCGCACCAGGGCTTCACGCTCGGCATTGATGACGGCGGGATCGGCGGTGTATTTGCGCACGCGGGTGGCATCGAGTCCGCCAGTGACGGTCGGGGTGACTGCGGCGGGCTTGGCCTCAGGCGCTTTGGGCGCGGCACGCCCCTCACGGCGGGCGCGGATGTCTTCGGCCCATGCGGGCACCCCCGGCAAGGGGAGGCTGGCGTCCTCGGCGGCGCGCGTGGCGCTGGTGAGGGCGGCATCAAAGGCTTGCCAGACGGCGTCGAGCTGTTGTGCCGAGGTGGCCACCAGGGGCGGGAACTTGGGATCGACGCTGGCCCATTGGGGGTCGGCAGTGAGCCCATCGGCTTGGGCGTGCCAGGCTTGCACATCGCTCTGGATGGCCTCGCGCTGGGCTTGGGCGTCGGGCCAGGGTTTGGTGCTGAGGATTTCAATGCGCTGGGCCAACAATACGGCGGCCTCGCGCTGCACCTGGGTGCGATGCTGCAAGTCTTCGATGGCTTTGACGCGCTCGGCCAGAGCGGTTTTGAGGCCAGCCAAAGGCTCGCGCGAGAGGGGTGCCCCCGCCTTGGCCGCATCGCGCTGCCAAGCCAGGGCATCGCCCAGCACGAGGCGTTGGGTGGCCAACAAGGCTTCGGCCTTGGCGGCCCAGGTCTGCACCAAGCTGTCTTGCTCGCGCAATCGGCGCAGTTCCTCTAACTTCTCGCGCACCACCCGCGCCGCGCCTTTGTCGCGCAAGGACATCTCATTGGCGACGGTTCGCAACTCCGCCTCACCCGGTTGAGTGAGTAGCCACTCTCGTAATCGGGCCGCACGTTCGCCGGAAGTGGGGGCATGGAAGGCGCCGCCGGTGAGGGCGTCGAGGCGGGCCAATTCTTGGGTCTTATCAGTTGTATCGCTCACGGTCAGTCTCGGTCTTAACCTGTTGATTGTCGCCCAGACGGTAAAATCTCGGACTGTTTCCCGCACCTTCTGATGAAAAAATTTCCGTCACATCTGGTTGAGCACACCTGGTCCCGCATGTCTATTGGCATGCGGACCTTTGCCACGGATGTGGTTCAAGGCTTCTTTGCGATCACCCACAACAGCTTGGCTTTGCTCGGATTGGCCCTGTTTTGCGGTTTGATGGCCATGTCGGTGCGCCCGGAGCTGCGCACGGTGGCGGAATCCAAACTCATCAGCTGGTTACAAGAGCGCCAATACGACGAATTGGGACTGGCGAGCGACTCCGAAGCGGTGGACCGTGCCACGGCCACCGACCCGCGCGACCTGCCCAAGGTGCAATCCAACGTGGCTTATTGGCTCAGCCGTAAATACCGTGTGGCGCCGGAGCCTCTGGGGGCGTTGGTGGCGGAGGCATACGAAGCGGGTCCGAAAGCCGGCATTGATCCCACGTTGATTCTGGCCATCATGGCCATCGAGTCGAGTTTCAACCCTTTTGCGCAAAGCCCCGTGGGGGCCCAAGGCCTGATGCAGGTCATGACCAAGGTCCACGCGAGCAAGTACGACGCTTTTGGCGGCAAGCACGCCGCCTTTGACCCGGTGGCGAATTTGCGTGTGGGCGTCGCCGTCCTACAAGAATGCGTCCAACGGGCCGGGAGTATCGAAGGTGGGCTCAAGCTCTATGTGGGCGCAGGCAACCTGGAGAGTGATTCGGGCTATGCCAACAAGGTGTTAGCCGAACAACAACGTCTCCAACAGGTGGCCAAAGGCCTGCGCGTCCCGACCGCACCGCCCGCAACCGCGATGGAAGCGGCCACGGCCCGTATCGAAAGCTTGCTGGAAAAAGCCCAGCGCCTGAGCCCGTTTGGCCGGGACGAAGAAGAAAAACCTCCTCTGAAAGACTAAATCACCATGTACGATCGCCAGCGCTTGGTCGCGCAGACCGACCCCGAACTTTGGGCCGCCATCGTGGCCGAAAACGCCCGTCAGGAAGAGCACATCGAGCTCATTGCGAGCGAGAACTACGCCTCCCCTGCCGTGCTTGCCGCGCAGGGCTCACAGCTGACAAACAAATATGCCGAGGGTTACCCTGGCAAGCGTTACTACGGCGGTTGCGAGCATGTGGACGTGGCCGAGCAACTCGCCATTGACCGCGCCAAACAGCTCTTTGGGGCAGACGCAGCCAATGTGCAGCCGCATTGCGGCGCCTCCGCCAACGAAGCAGTGTTTTTGGCTTTCCTCAAGCCCGGCGACACCATCATGGGCATGAGCTTGGCCGAAGGCGGGCACCTCACGCATGGCATGCCGCTCAATATGTCGGGCAAGTGGTTCCAAGTCGTTTCGTATGGCCTCAACGCCCAAGAAGAAATCGACTACGACGCGATGGAGAAGAAAGCCCACGAATCTCGTCCCAAGCTGATTGTGGCGGGGGCTTCAGCCTATAGCTTGCGCATTGACTGGGCGCGCTTTGCCAAGGTGGCCAAGGACGTGGGGGCCATTTTCATGGTCGACATGGCGCACTATGCGGGACTCATTGCCGCAGGTGTCTACCCCAACCCTGTGCCGCATGCCGACGTGGTCACCTCCACCACGCACAAGAGCTTGCGCGGACCGCGCGGGGGCATCATCCTCATGAAATCCGCGCATGAGAAAGCCATCAACAGCGCCATCTTCCCCGGCTTGCAAGGTGGACCGCTGATGCACGTGATCGCGGCCAAGGCCGTGGCCTTCAAAGAGGCCTTGACGCCCGAGTTCAAGACCTATCAAGAACAAGTGGCGCGCAACGCGCAAATCGTGGCCGAGACGCTCACCCAACGGGGGTTGCGCATTGTCAGTGGCCGCACCGAGAGCCATGTGATGTTGGTGGACCTGCGTGCCAAGGGCATCACGGGCAAGGAAGCCGAAGCCGTCTTGGGCTCAGCGCACATGACCATCAACAAGAATGCCATTCCGAACGACCCGGAAAAGCCCATGGTCACCAGCGGCATTCGGGTGGGGACACCGGCCATGACCACGCGCGGCTTCAAGGACGAGGAAGCGCGCCAGACCGCCCATTTGATTGCGGACGTGCTCGACAACCCGCGTGACGAGGCCAATATCGCGGCCGTGCGCGCGAAAGTCGCGGCACTGACCGCGCGCTTCCCGGTCTACCGCTAAAGCCTGCGCGGCGACCGTTCATGAAATGCCCCTTTTGCAGCCACCTCGACACCCAGGTGGTGGAGACCCGGCCTTCGGAGGAAGGGGATTCGGTGCGACGGCGGCGCCAGTGTGGGGCTTGCGAGCGGCGCTTCACCACCTATGAGCGCCCGGACGTGAGCTTTCCCAACATCGTCAAGAAAGACGGTCGGCGCATTGACTATCAGCGTGAGAAGTTGCTCGGCTCCATGCGTCTGGCGCTGCGCAAGCGCCCGGTGAGCACCGAACAAATCGACTCGGCCATCGAACGCATTGAAGAAAAATTGCTCGCCTTGAGCGCGCGCGAGGTGCCCTCGACGCGCATTGGCGAATTGGTCATGCGGGAATTGCGCAAGCTCGACAAAGTGGCTTATGTGCGCTTTGCGAGCGTCTACCGTAGTTTTGAAGACATTGACGAGTTCAAACACCTGGTGGACGAGGTGCGGCGCTAAGCAGCGCCCTCTTTTGCGCAACCGACTCCCCGTGCGCCACGTTGAGCGCCCCTTGGGCCTCGCCCATGCGCTGCCCTGCTTGGCGGGTTGGGTTCATGCCAGCGAGACTCACCGGTTTGCCCCTGTGACGTGAGCATCCTCTCCAGCGCTAGGCAGGCATGCACGCGCAGGGACTGATTTGGGCGCACGATGGCGCCATGCCTGTCGACTCTGCGCATCCCCATTTGCGGGCAGCGCCGCAAAAGCCGTGGCCTTCGTTCGCGGCATTGCCTAGCGCTCCGCCCTGCCCTCTGGCCTCGCCGCGCGCGCGCTGGGCTGGCCATGGTTTGCTTGAATTCGTCTTGGTCACGGCCCTGACCGGCATCGTGGCCACCCAGGCTTGGTGGGCTTGGCAATCCACGCGGGGGCTTCGGGCGCTGGAGCTGACGCGTGAGCGTTTGATGCAGGATTTGCAACACGCCCGCTGGCACGCGCATGCCTTGGGGCAAGGTCTGGAGATGGTGGCGCTGAGTGATTGCGGACTTGCTCTGGGCGGCCCGGACGATTGGAGCTGCGGCTGGGAGTTGCGCATCCAGGCGGGCAGCGGCGCGGTGCCGCTTTGGCGCCATGTGCTGGCCGTTCCCGTGCGGGTGCAGCACAGTCTGCGCACGCCATTGCAAATCAATGCGCGCGGGGAGTTGGGGCAAGTGGGGGACCGTTGGGTTTTGGAGGCCCCCAGCGCCTCGCGGGTGGGCTCGCAAGTGGTGTGTCTCAACAGCGCAAGCCGCCTGCGCTGGGCCGAAGGTCGGTCATGCAATTGAGGCGCGGTGTGGCCCTCTTGGATGCGGTGCTGGCCCTCGCGCTGCTCGGCGCCTGGTGGGCGCTGGGTTTGGGTGTTTTGCGCGCCCAAACCCTCGCGCAACGGTTGTTGGCCCAACGCACGGAGGCCCTTTGGGCGGCCACCGATCTGGCGGCTCGGCTGCAGATTCACGCCGGGGGGAGTGGGTTGCCCACGCTGCCCTCCGCTGGGGGCAGCGCTGCGGACTGTCTGGCGGGCACTTGCACCTCCGCGCAATTGGCCTTGGCGGAACTCATGGGCTGGCGCACCGAACTCGATGCGGTTTTGCCCGGTGCGCAAGCGCGCCTGCGCCTGTTGTCGCCTGGGGTGTGGCGGCTGGACCTGGATTGGGGCGAGGCGCTGTGGCCCCAATATGCCTCCGGTGCCTTCGCGGCGCACTTGCACCATGTGTTCACGCCCTGATGCCCGCCCAGCGCCCATGGCGCACCGCTTCTCTGCCCGAGGGTTGAGCCTGCACCCCCGAGGATGGAGCCTGATCGACACGCTGCTAGGCCTCTCCTTGGGCTTGGTCGTTCTGGGCCTCGCAGGCCAGGTGTTTTTGCAGAGTCGCGAGGCTTGGCAACAACTGCAAGTGCAGTTGGCCCTGCTGCATCAGATTCAAGCGGTGGCCGCGCGGTTCTCGCACGACTTACCCTTGACGCAAGGGTTTGACTGGGAGGCGTGGTCGCAGTCGCCGCGCGCGCTCACCGATGTCACCCCCCATGTGGCGGCGGGGCGCGGCAAAAGCGGCGACTGGCTGGAGCTGTCTTACCCAAGCGCTGCGCGGGCCCGCGATTGCCAAGACAACCTCAGTGTGGCGCGGCTGGTGCGTAACCGCTACCAGCGCAATGACAAAAAAGAATTGACCTGTCGCGACACTTTTGGCGTGGCGTCAACGGCACAAGCCCTGGCCGAAGGGGTGGAGGATTTTCGGGTCTGGTTGCTGGTGCGCGAGGGCGCCGATGCCTGGCGCTGGTGGGCGGCGGGCGAATTGCCCGCCAAGCAACGCGTGGTGGCCATTCGGATTTGCCTGCGTTTGGCGAGCGTGCAGGCAGTCCCCACGCCGAGCACGGCACTGCGAGGGTGCTTGGGCGAGACCGTGCGTGCCGATCGCCTCTGGCGCCGGCTGTGGTGGCAAACCTGGTTTTTTCCTGCAGGAGGCCTCTCGTGAAGGCGCGCGGACAAGCCATGCCGGGGGTCTTGATGCTGTCCTTGATGGGCGCCATGCTCACCGCACAGCAAGCCCAGAGTCTGATGGCGCAAACCCAAACCCTGCGTCGACAAGCGATGCTTGCGCAAATGCGCAGCCTGGCTTGGACGGCCTTGCAGCAAGCGCGCGCCGAGGCCGCGCAGGCGCCAGCGGTGGGTTTGCCCGTCGCGCCCCCCGCACGCCCGAGCGCCGGCAGCTTGAATGCGTGGTGGGCGCGGCGCGCGCAATCGACACGGCTCGCGCTCGTGTCCGAGACGGACCCCGGATTTGAATTCGAAGCCGGCTACTGGCGCGAGAGCTGGCAAGCCCCTGCGCCCACTCAGCCCAAGGCTGCCACACCCGCCGGGGCTCTGCACCGACTCACGGTGTGGGTGCGCGACCCCCAAACGCAGGCGCGCGGCGTTTGGCAAGGCTTGTGGCAGGCGGGCGAGCCCGTGGGGAGCCAGGCGGGATGGTGGTCGGTGCAGGTGATTGACGAATGAGCGCACGCACACGGGGTTGGACTTTGTTGGAGCTGCTCGTGGTGTTGGCTTTGTCAGCCGTCATGGGCGCCTGGAGTCTAGACACTTATCAACAGTGGCGACTGCGCACGCAGCGTGCGCAGGCCCGCGCCGCCCTCATGGCTTGGTCGAGTTGGCTCGAACGTGAGGCGCTGGTGCGCGGCAGTTATCCGCCCGTCTCGCAAGTGCCGGTGGCCTTGCGCGAGCCCCTTGGCTTGGCCTATCGCCTAGAAGCCGATGTGCAGAGCCAAAGTTATCGGCTGCGTGCCGTGCCTTTGGGGGCGCAACGTTTGGATGCTTGCGCAACCTTGGTGCTGTCGTCGCAAGGCGAGATGAGCACGGAGGGCAACGCTCAGAAGGTGTCGGGGTGCTGGGGCGGCTGAGGAAAAGAGGTCGGCCTTAATTGGGGCCCATGACCCTTTGGTGGTGAGCGCGATGGAGACCCCCACGCCGAAAATCGGGGCTCGTCACCGCTTCAGTTCATCGTGGCGCAAAATGGGCGGCTGTGTTCGCGTCACAATCGCGGATCTCCAAAATGCGTTCAAAATGATGGCTTCGGTGGCCTTGGCGGTTATGAAAAGGCTTAAAAATGCCTGAAAATCATTTTTGAATTCGTCGACTCTTGTATCTCAGATGACCCAGCACTCGGACCCCGTATGGATGCAGCGCGCCCTCGCGCTGGCACAACAAGGCCTCTACACCACCACGCCCAACCCGCGGGTGGGGTGCGTGCTGGTCAATGCCCAAGGCCAAGCCATTGGGGAAGGTTTCACGCAACCCGCGGGCCAGGCCCATGCGGAGGTCATGGCCTTGCGCGATGCCGCCGCCCGCGGCGCAGAGGTGCGCGGGGCCACGGCTTATGTCACGTTGGAGCCCTGCAGCCACCAAGGCCGTACCGGGCCTTGCTGCGATGCCCTGCTCTCGGCCGGTGTGGCTCGGGTGGTGGCTGCCGTTGAAGACCCGAACCCCGCGGTGCGCGGCCAGGGTCTGGCGCGTCTGCGCGCCGCCGGCGTGGCGGTGACCGTGGGGGTTTTGGCCGAAGAAGCGCGTGAACTCAACATCGGCTTTTTCAAGCGCATGAACCAGGGGCTGCCTTGGGTGCGTCTGAAAATCGCCGCGTCGCTCGATGGTCAAACGGCCTTGCTCAGCGGTGCGAGCCAGTGGATCACGGCTGAGCCCGCCCGAGAGGACGGCCATCGCTGGCGCGCACGGGCCTGTGCCTTGTTGACGGGGATCGGCACGGTGTTGGAGGACAACCCCACCCTGAATGTGCGCGGTGTGGACACCCCGCGCCAGCCGCCCCTGGTGATCGTGGATAGTCGTCTGGAGACCCCGCCCGACGCAGCCCTCTTCAAACCGGCGCGCGCTGTCTGGCTGTATGCCGCGCAGGCCGAGCCCAAGCGCATGGCCGCGTTACAGGCCGCTGGCGCTCAAGTGCGCGTGTTGCCCGATGCGCAGGGCAAGGTGGATCTGCAAGCCCTCATGCGCGATTTGGCGGCGCAGGGTGTCAATGAATTGCATGTGGAGGCGGGGCACAAGCTCAATGCCTCGCTTTTGCGCGCGGGATTGGTGGATGAGCTTTTGGTCTACCTGGCCCCCCTCCTCCTGGGTCAAGGCCGTGGCATGACGGCGCTGGCCGGCTTTACCGCGCTGGGCGAAGGTTTGCCCATGGCCTTTCATGAAATCACCCCCATTGGTCCCGATTTAAGGATTCTGGCCCGTCTGCGCGGCTAGGGTTCCCTAAACCTGCGAAAATAAGCGAATGTTCACCGGAATCATTACCGGCGTGGGGCGCATCGCCGCCGTCCACGACCTGGGTCGCTCTTTCGATCATGGCAAGCGCCTGACGCTGCAAGCGCCTGCCGGCTATCTTGACGATGTGGGCCTGGGCGACAGCATTGCCCTCAATGGCGCTTGCATGACCGTCACCACACTCGATGCGCCCGCATCCCGCTTCACGATTGATATCTCTGCCGAATCTCTGGCCCGCACTTGTGGTCTCGACCAAGAGGGCACGCGGGTCAATTTGGAGAAAGCCCTGCGCGCCCATGACCGATTGGGTGGGCATATCGTCTCCGGCCATGTCGATGGCATGGGCCGGGTGCAGGTTTTTGCCCAAGTGGGCGAGAGCTGGGACTTGCGCATTCTGGCGCCCCTCGAAATGGCCCCCTACATGGCCTACAAAGGCTCGGTGACGGTCAATGGCGTGAGCCTGACGGTCAACCAAGTCGAGGACTTGGCCGAGGGCTGCGAAATTCGCATCAATTTAATTCCACACACCGTCACGCACACCACGCTGGGTGACTTGCAACCCGGCTCGCCGGTCAACCTTGAAATCGATACGGTGGCCCGCTATGTGGAGCGCATGCTACGGGCCGCGCCAACGCTGAAAGTGGCCCCATGAGCCCTGCTGCTATTTCCCCCGTTCAGGAGATCGTCGACGAGTTGCGCGCCGGTCGAATGGTCATTTTGGTGGACGAAGAAGACCGCGAGAACGAAGGCGACTTGGTGCTCGCGAGCGACCATGTGAGCCCCGAAGCCATCAACTTCATGGCCAAGTATGGCCGGGGCCTCATTTGTCTCACGCTCACGCGCGAGCGCTGCGAGTTTCTCAAGCTCCCCCCCATGGCCGCGCGCAACGGCACGGTCTACAGCACTGCGTTCACCGTCTCGATCGAGGCCGCCGAAGGGGTTACCACGGGTATTTCAGCGGCCGATCGGGCGCGCACCATTGCGGTGGCGGTGCACCCGGATACGCAAGCGCACGATTTGGTGCAACCCGGTCACGTCTTCCCGCTGCAAGCGGTGGATGGAGGCGTGCTCATGCGCGCGGGCCACACCGAAGCGGGTTGCGATCTGGCGGCCATGGCCGGTTGCTCGCCCTCTGCCGTGATTTGCGAAATCATGAAAGACGATGGCACGATGGCGCGCCTACCGGATTTGCAAGTTTTCGCCGCCGAGCACGGCCTCAAGATTGGCACGATTGCCGATTTGATCGAGTACCGCAGCCGAACAGAATCCCTGGTGCAGCGCGTGAGCAGTCGTGCGCTGCACACCGCGCATGGCAGTTTTCAAGCCCATGCCTACCGCGAGACCCGCAGCGACGCGGTGCACCTCGCGCTCACCCTCGGCACCTGGCAAGCGCAAGAAACCGTCTTGGCTCGCGTGCATGAACCCCTGTCGGTGCTCGACGCGCTGGAACCCCAGCGCAAGATGCACTCCTGGGGCTTGGATGCCGCGCTGGCGCGCATCGCCCAAGAGGGGCGCGGTGTGGTGGTATTGCTCAATTGCGGCGAGAGTGGCAACCAATTGCTCGCCCAGTTCGAAGGCACGGCGCGCGCAGCGCAAGCCCCGGAGCGCGGCCGCATGGATTTGCGCACTTACGGCGTGGGCGCACAAATTCTGCGCGACTGTGGTGTGCAACGCATGCAGTTACTGGGCACGCCACGTCGCATGCCCAGCATGGCCGGCTATGGGCTCGAGATCGTGGGCTACTTGGCTCGCGACGCCCAATAAAGGAAACCAATATGTTCACACCGAACGCCTCGTCCACCACCTCGGCTCTCAACGGCAAAGGCCTACGCGTGGGCATCGTGCGCGCGCGTTTCAATGAGGCCATCACGGGGGCCTTGTTGCAAGCCTGCACCGACGAACTCCAGCGCTTGGGCG
>VEQC01000244.1 GCA_018883455.1 Limnohabitans sp.
GTCATGCTCCACCCCGAGGACAAGACGGGCAAGAAAAGCCAAGCCGTCTTCCGCTCCTACACCCTCACCGATGCGAGCAAGGTCAAGCGCAGCAATTTCTGTGTTTCACCGAGCGGGGAATTTTTGAGCGAAAAAAGCTGCTACGTCACGCTCAAGCCCGACTGGCTGTTTAATTGACGCCAACCGGGTTTGGCCTGCCCGGAGGGGATCGAACCCCCGACCCACGGCTTAGAAGGCCGTTGCTCTATCCAACTGAGCTACGGGCAGTTGCGAGACAAGCTCCCAGCATGGGGCCTTGGGGAAATGGTCGGAGCGGCGGGATTCGAACTCGCGACCCTCTGCTCCCAAAGCAGATGCGCTACCAGGCTGCGCTACGCTCCGACTGCGCCGATTCTACCCTGAATACAAAACCAAGGGGAAACCATTATGCATTATATTGCTTGTTTCCTGTAGAGTTGCACTTTATTGCAGGAGACAACTGTGCAGCATAGCCAAGCCCAACTCAACCAAACCCCTCCCCTCGTCGAGATTCCCCGCGCATACAACGCGGCCTATGACTTACTCATGCGCCATGGGGAGCGGGCCCACAAAACCGCCTTCATCGACGGGCAATCAGGTCGTGGCCTCACTTACGGCCAACTCACCGACCAGAGCTGGCGCTTTGCCAACGCCTTGCGGGCGCAGGGCTTGAAGCCCGAGAGCCGGGTGATGCTGTGCATGTTGGACACGCCCGAGTGGGTGGTGGCCTTTTTGGGCTGCATGCTCGCGGGCGTGGTGCCCATTGCCACCAACACCTTGCTCACCAGCAAAGATTTTGATTACATGCTGCGCGACTCGCGCGCCCAGGGCCTGTTCGTCTCGCACGCCCTGCTGCCGAGCTTTGAGCCCCTGCTGGCCGAGCTGCCCGCCATCGACACCGTTTGGGTGGCCGGCGCGCCCGAGGACTTCACAGCCTACCCCCGTCTGGAAGCAAAAATCGCGGCGGCCGATCCAAAGCCCCAGTGCCACCCCACCTGCAGTGACGACATCTGTTTCTGGCTCTATTCCAGCGGCTCCACCGGATCGCCCAAGGGCACGGTCCACCTGCACAGCCACTTGATTCAAACGGCTGAGCTCTATGGCCGCGGCGTGTTGGGCATCGAGGCCAATGACGTGGTGTACTCCGCGGCCAAACTCTTTTTTGCCTACGGCTTGGGCAACGCCCTCACCTTTCCCCTTTGCGTGGGGGCGACCACCGTGCTCTGGCCGGCGCGCCCGACGGCGGGCGATGTGTTTCGCATCCTCACCGAATACAAGCCCACGATTTTCTATGGCGTGCCCACTCTGTATGCCGGTTTGCTGGCCGACCCCGAACGTCCCAAACGCCAAGCGCTCCATTTACGCCGCTGCACGAGCGCCGGCGAAGCGCTGCCTGCCGAAATTGGCAAGCGTTGGCAGGCCGAGTATGGGGTGGAAATTCTCGACGGCATTGGCTCGACAGAGATGCTGCATATTTTCCTGAGCAACCGCCCGGGCGAAGTGCGCTACGGCACCACGGGCAAGCCCGTGCCCGGCTACGAGGTCCGCTTGGTCGGCGACGATGGCGAGATTTGCGGCGTGGGTGAGCTCGGTGAACTGCAAATCAGTGGCCCGAGTGCCGCGCTCATGTACTGGAATAACCGCGCCAAAACCAAAGCCACCTTTGCGGGCGAATGGACTCGCAGTGGTGACAAATACAGCCGAGACGAAGACGGTTACTACACCTATGGTGGACGCAGCGATGACATGCTCAAAGTGGGCGGCATCTACGTCTCGCCCTTTGAAGTGGAAGCCAGCCTCATGAGTCACGACGCGGTACTCGAAGCCGCCGTGGTGGGGCACGCCGACACCGACGGCCTGATTAAGCCCAAAGCGTTCGTGGTGCTCAAGCCCGGGGTACAAACGCGGGTCGAAGACTTGCAAGCGCATGTCAAGTCCCAACTCGCCCCCTACAAATATCCGCGCTGGTTGGAGCTGGTGTCTGACCTTCCCAAGACCGCAACTGGCAAAATACAACGATTCAAATTACGCAGTTGATTGAGGAGTAGTGGTATGCGTACCCAAGTGGTGATTGTCGGGGCCGGTCCCTCCGGTTTATTGCTCGGCGCTTTGCTCGCCAAAGCGGGCGTCGATGCGATCATTCTGGAGCGCCAGAGCGAAGAGTATGTGTTAGGTCGCATCCGAGCAGGCGTGCTCGAACAAGTCACCGTCGACTTGCTCGATGAAGTGGGCGTGGGCGCGCGCATGCACCGCGAGGGGATGGTGCATGGCGGTTTTGACCTGCTCTTTGCAGGGCAGCGCCACCGCATCGACCTGCAAACCCTCACCGGGGGAAAGTCGGTCATGGTCTATGGGCAAACCGAAGTCACCCGCGACCTCATGGACGATCGCAAAGCCAAGGGTTTGACCACCCTCTACGAAGCCGACAACGTCCAGATTCACCAATTTGACAGCGCCAACCCCTACGTCACGTTTGAGCGCCTGGGCAAGCCCCACCGCATTGACTGTGATGCCATTGCCGGCTGCGACGGCTTCCACGGGGTGTGCCGCGCGAGTGTGCCCAAATCGGCCATCCAAGAACACGAGAAAGTCTATCCCTTTGGATGGCTGGGCATCTTGGCCGATGTCCCCCCAGTCGCGCACGAACTGATTTACGCCAACACCGAGCGAGGCTTTGCCCTGTGCTCCATGCGCAGCGCCACGCGCAGCCGCTACTACGTGCAGGTGCCGCTCACCGATCGGGTGGAGCAATGGTCGGACGAACGCTTTTGGGAAGAGCTGCGTCTGCACCTCGACCCGCAAGCGCGCGAGACACTCGTGACAGGCCCTTCGATCGAAAAAAGCATCGCACCGCTGCGCAGCTTTGTGGTCGAACCCATGCGCTTTGGTCGTTTGTTTCTGGCAGGCGACGCCGCCCACATCGTGCCCCCCACCGGCGCCAAAGGCCTTAACCTCGCCGCCACGGACGTGAAATACCTCTCCCAAGCGCTCATCGAGTTCTTCGTGGACAAGAGCGAAGTCGGTATCGACCACTACTCCCAGCGCTGCTTGCGCCGGGTCTGGCGCGCCGAGCGCTTCTCCTGGTGGTTCACCTCCCTCATGCACCAGTTTCCCGACATGGGCAGCTTCGGTCAGAAAGTGCAAGAGGCCGAGCTCGACTACCTGGTCTACAGCGAGGCCGCCTCGCGCTCGCTGGCCGAGAATTACGTGGGCTTGCCGCTGAATTTTGGGGAATAATCAGCAGCAACGTTTCGCTTCTGTCACACC